>NZ_CP025543.1:0-300000 GCF_002865545.1 Spiroplasma monobiae MQ-1
ATGACTAACGCAGCTTTATGAAAAAAAATAAAAGAATGGCTTATATCTTCTGATTTAATCGAACCTAATGTATATGAGGAATATGTTAAGAATGCCTCAATTGAAGATCTTTCTGAAAACCAAAAGGCTATAGTAGTTAGCAAAGAAATCTCAAAATACTATTTAGAGAACATTAAAACTGAACTTAAAGAAAAGATCAGTATTATATTAGAAAAAGACACTTCACTTACATTCCTTTCTAAAGATGAATTTAGAAAGGAAAAGAAAATAAGTGAAATAATAACTAAGAAAAAGAAAAAAAATAATGGTAAAGAATTTATTTTTGAAAGTTTTATATCTGGTAAAAGTAACAGTGAAGCTTTTAATGCATCAAAAGCTGTAATTAACAGCTTAGGAAACAAATGAAATCCATTATTTATTTATGGAGATTCGGGTTTAGGTAAAACACATTTACTAAAAGCTATTTTAAATGAACTTGAAAACACAAATGAAGATTTAAATGTGAAATACTTTGCTTCAAATGACTTCAGAAAAGAAATATTAGATTCATTATTAAGTAGTTTTAAAGATATTGAACAAACTAAACTTGAAATGAATGAAATTGATGTTTTATTAATTGATGACATTCAGTTCTTAGCAAATAGTGGTAAGACTAATGAAATCTTCTTTAATATTTTTAACTCTTTTATAGAAGAAGGAAAACAAATAGTTATTACTTCTGATAAATTTCCTGAGTTGTTAAATGGTTTTGATAAAAGACTCGTATCAAGATTCAATCAGGGTTTAAGTGTTAAAATAGAAACTCCAGACTTGGATACAGCTCTAAAAATAATTGATTATAAAACTGGTGGATCTAACTTAAATTTAACTTCAGATTCTAAAAAATATATAGCATCTCACTTTGGATCAGATGTTAGAAAAATTGAAGGTATTATAAATAAAATTGAATTTAAATTAATTCAAGAAAAGGATACAATCGGAGAAGTTATTGAATTAGATACAGTTCAAAAAATGTTAGAGGATTATTCATATGCACCTGGTGGTGAAATAACCGTTCAAAAAATCAAAAATGTTGTAGCTTTGAATTACGGTGTTAATGTTAAATCAATAGACGCAAAGAATAAAGTTGCAAACGTTGTTCTTGCAAGACATGTATCTATGTATTTGACAAATGAATTAATGAAAAAGAACTACTCTGAGGTAGGTATTTTATTTGGTGGGAAAGACCACACAACCGTTATCAACGCATGTAATAAAATTAAGAAAGCTTTAAATGAAGATAAAATTTTCAAAACAACAATGAAAAAAATTAAAAAGGAAATAACTTCTTAATCTGCTAACAGATATTAAGTGATAAAATTATTCTATAAAACTCTTTTGGTGTTTAGTTTTTTAAAAGTTATCCACAAATTAAGAGCATAATAATAATATAAATAATTAGTAATAAATATGGAGGTATTTTCAATGTTCTTTAGTGTAAATAGATTAATTTTTATTGAAGAAATTAATAAATGTAATAGGATTATAGATCCTAAAACACCAACACCTAGTTTAGCTGGTATTCTTTTAGAGGTAGAAGCTGATAAGGTTTCTTTAATTTCTTCAAATACTTCAATGTCTATAAAAACTACTATAGATATGGGAAGTAACGATTTATTAATTAAACAAACTGGAACAATATTAATTAGAGGAAAATATTTTTTAGAAATTTTAAGAAGAATGGATGATGAAATTATTAATATTTCTAGTGTTGAAGATAATCTAGTTATGTTATCTGGTGAAAAATCTGAATTTTCATTAAATATATTAAATTATACAGATTACCCTTCTCTTGCTTTTAGAGAAAAAGGAGATAATGTTAATGTTAATAATATAGAACTTAAGAAAAGCTTAAATCAAACAATTATTTCAGTAAATGAGTGAAATCAAAAAATAGTTTTAGCTGGCTTAAATTTTTCATTAGATAATTCTATGTTTTATATAACTGGAACAGATGGTTTTAGAGTATCAAGAAAGAGAACTCAAATTTTAGGAGATGTTCCTGAAAAATTTGAAACCAATATTCCACATAAAAGTATTTTGGAGATTATTAAATTACTTCCTGAAAAAGGAGAATGTAAAATTGTTTCTGTTGATAGTCATGTAACTTTTATTATTAATAATACAATTTTTCAAACAATAATTTTAGAGGGACAATTCCCAAATGTTAATGCAGTATTCCCAACTGATTTTAATACAACATTATATGTTGAAAATAAAAAGTTCTTTAAATTAATTTCAAGAGCTGATATTCCAAGCGAGGATAATGCATCAACTGTTGTAAATTTAATTTTGAATGATGATAGTATTTTTATTAAATCAAATATTCATCAAATCGGAAGTTTTGAAGAAGTTTTTAAGGAATTTGAAATAAAAGGATTGGATGAACAAAATATTTGTTTTAATTCTAAATATTTAATCGATTCACTTAGAACATTTGAAACTAAAAATATTGAGATCAATTTAATTGATTCAAAAAAACCGATTGTAATTTCTTCTTCTGAAGATGTAAATTTAAGTCAAATAATACTACCGATGTTTTCAAATTAACTATTAAGAAGGAGTACCTTTCACTGACTTAAATGATATAATTAAGTTCGTGAGAGGTATTTTATTATGGAAGATAATAAGTATGGAGCTAGTCAGATTCAAGTTCTTGAAGGATTAGAAGCTGTTAGAAAAAGACCAGGTATGTATATTGGTAATACAAATAAAACTGGTCTTCATCATATGATTTGAGAAATTTTAGATAACTCTGTTGATGAAGCATTAGCAGGTTTTTGTGATGAAATATCTATTTTTATAACTGATGAAAATGAAATAATAATACAAGATAATGGAAGAGGTATTCCAGTTGATATTCACCCTAAAACAGGTAAAACAACTTTAGAAACAATTTTTAATGTTCTTCATGCTGGTGGTAAATTTGATGAATCAACTTATAAAGTTTCAGGAGGATTACATGGTGTAGGTGCTTCTGTAGTTAATGCTCTTTCCTTATATGTTGAAGCGATGATTTCAAGAGATGGAAAAATTTATCATCAAAAGTTTTCTGATGGTGGAACAAAATCTACAGAGATAAAAGAAATTGGTGTTTCAGATTATAACGGTTCTATTATAAGATTTAAACCAGACCCAGAAATTTTTAAAGAAACAACAGAATTTGATTTTAAAGTAATTCAAGGAAAAATTAGACAATTAGCATTCTTAAATAAAAAATTAAAATTAAATTTATATGATCAAAGAAATGATAAATATCTAGCTTATGTTTTTGAGGATGGAATAAAAGATTATATAAAAGAAATTAATAGTGGAAAAGAAAAAGTTCATGACGAAATTTTTTATATTTCAAATAATTCAAATGATATTGAAGTTGAAGTTTCAATTCAATATAACGAAACATATGATGAAAATGTTTATTCTTTCTGTAATAACATTTTTACTTCTGAAGGTGGTTCGCATGAAGAAGGATTTAAAAGCTCATTATTAAAATCTATTAATTCATATACAAATGATTTAAAAAATTTTAAAGGAAATAAATTTACTTGAGACGATTTAAGAGAAGGAATTGTTTCTGTTATATCAATTAAACATAGAGACCCTTTGTACGAAGGACAAACAAAAGCTAAACTTTCAAATAATGATGCAAAAGAAGCTGTATCAGAAGTTTTAAGTGAAGCTTTTAAAGAATTCCTACTTAAAAATCCAAATGATGCAAAAAAAATAATTGAAAAAATTTTAGTTTCTCAGAAGGCAAGAAAAGCTGCACAAAGAGCTAGAGAAGATACAAGAAGAAAGTCTGCGATTGATAATTTTTCACTTCCAGGAAAACTTGCTGATTGCGAATCTAAAAATATTGATGAATGTGAACTATATCTAGTCGAAGGTGATTCAGCTGGAGGTAGTGCTAAAACTGGAAGAAATAGAAAAACACAAGCTATACTTTCTTTGCGTGGAAAAGTTTTAAATGTTGAAAAAGTAAAGCAATCAAAAGTATTTGATAATAATGAAATTCAATCAATTATAGCAGCTGTTGGAGTTGGAGTTAAAAATGATATTAATCTTAAAAAATTAAGATATGGAAAAATAATAATAATGACTGATGCTGATGTTGATGGAGCTCATATTAGAGTCTTACTTTTAACATTCTTTTATAGGTATATGAAAGATTTAATTTTAAATGGAAACATTTATATTGCTCAACCACCTCTATATAAAATTGATGCTGGTAAAAATAATGTTGATTACGCATACAATGATTTAGAACTGGAACAATTAAAAGAAGAAAAATATAAGGATCTTAAATATACAATTCAAAGATATAAAGGTCTTGGTGAAATGGACCCAATTCAATTGTGAGAAACAACAATGGACCCAGAAAGAAGAACAATGATCCAAATTAAAGTGGAAGATGCATTCTTAGCTAATGAAGTTTTTTCAAGTTTAATGGGAGAAAATGTTGATTTAAGAAAACAATTCATAACTGAAAATGCTCAGTTTGTTGAAAATATAGATATTTAATAATAACAGGAAGGTGGAAACTAAATGAGTGATATTAAACATGGTCGTATTTTAGAAATCGATATTAAAAATGAAGTAGAAAAAGATTTTCTTGAGTACTCAATGAGTGTTATTGTTAGTCGTGCCCTTCCGGATTTAAAAGATGGATTAAAACCAGTTCATAGAAGAATTATCTATGCAATGAATGATTTAAAGATAACTTCAGATACCCCACATAAAAAATCAGCTCGTATTGTTGGAGAAGTTATTGGTAAATATCACCCACATGGTGATTCATCTGTTTATGAAGCAATGGTAAGAATGTCGCAAGACTTTTCATATAGATATCCTTTAGTAGAGGGTCATGGTAATTTTGGTTCAATCGACGGTGATGGAGCTGCTGCCATGCGTTATACTGAGGCTAGACTTGCCAAAATAACTTCAGTCTTGTTAAAAGATATTGATATGGATACAGTCCCTTTCATTGACAATTATGATGCTTCTGAGAGAGAACCGAAATATTTAACTGGTTACTTCCCTAACCTTTTAGTTAACGGAGCTACAGGTATTGCAGTTGGTATGGCAACAAACATACCACCTCATAATTTAAGAGAAGTTATTCAAGCAATTGTTGCATATATAAAAGATGATCAAATAACTATTGATGATATTTTAAAATACATCAAAGGACCTGATTTCCCTACAGGAGCTTTAATGACAAATGGGAAAAGTATGATTGATGGTTATAAAACCGGTAAAGGTAATTTAATCATAAGATCAAAAATTGATATTGAAGATACTGGCAAAAATCAAAGAATTGTTATTAGTGAAATACCTTATCAAACTAATAAATTGAAAATCGTAGAAAAAATAGCTGAGTTATATAAAAATAAACTTATAAGTGGTATATCAGATATTAGAGATGAATCTAACTATGAAGGGATTAGAATTGTTGTTGAACTACAAAAAAATTCAAATCCTCAGTTAATAATTAAAAAACTATACAAGTATACAAATTTACAATCAAGTTTTGCAATAAACATGTTGTCTTTAAATAATGGAATACCTGTAGTTTTAAATATTAGAGATATTATTAAATTTTACGTAAAGCATCAAATTGAAATCATTGTTAAGAGAAGTCTTTTTGAAAAAAATAAATTGAACGCAAGATTACATATTTTAAATGCGATAAGAATAACTTTAGATCACATTGATGAAATTATAAAAATTATTAAAGAATCAAAAACAACCGAAATAGCAAATCAAAAATTGTTTGATACATTTCAATTTGATGAAAAACAATCTAAGGCAATTTTAGATATGAGGCTTCAAAGACTTGTTGGACTTGAAAGAGAAAAAGTTGAGCTAGATATTAAAAATATTGAAATAAGAATTTCTGAGTTAGAAGAAATTTTATCTTCAAAAGAAAAACAAGATGAACTTCTAATCAAACAACTTGAAGAGATAGCTCAGAAATTTGGAGACGACAGAAGAACAAAAATAATTGAAGAAGACGAAACACAAATTGATGAAGAAGAATTAATTCAAGATTCACAAATGTTAATTACTTTATCTAATGAAGGATATGTTAGAAGATTATCTAATGAAGAATTCAAAACACAAAAACGTGGAGGTAAGGGTGTTATCATTAACAACAATGCTGATGACAATATTGTTATAGCTAAAGTTGGAAAAACAAAAGATGATGTGTTGTTTTTCTCTGATGAAGGAAAAGTTTACAGAATCAAAGGTTACAACATTACTCAATTTTCAAGAAATGCAAGAGGAGTTCCTGTGATTAACTTTATTGGAATAAATTCTTCAGAGAAAGTAACTTCAATTTTATCTTTAAAGGATAAAAAAAATATTTATAAATATTTATTATTTGTGACTCAAAACGGAATTGTTAAAAAAGTTGAAATTGAAGAATTTAGTAGAATTAATAATTTTGGAAAAATTGCAATCAATTTGGATGAAGATGATAAATTAGTTTCTGTTATTCCGACTGTTGGATCAACTGAAATTTTAATAGCATCTCAAAATGGAAAAATTATTAAAGTAAATGAAGATGACTTTAGACCAATGTCAAGATCTTCTCGTGGAGTTAAAGGTATGGGTCTAGATAAAAATGATGTTGTTGTATCTTCATGTTCAAGTTATAAAAACGAATGCGTAGCAACTGTATCAGAAAAAGGAATTGTTAAAAAAACACTTATAAGTGAGTATAACATTTTTGGTAGAGGAGCTAAGGGTGTAGTTGGTATGAAACTAAGTGATAAAACAGGTAAATTTAAATCTGTATTACCAATTAGAGAAACCGATGAAATACTTATGATCTCATCAAAAGGTAAAGCTATAAAAATCGGAGCGCAAGATATAAATTTACAGTCAAGAAACTCCACAGGGGTTATTGGTTTCAATCTTGAAGATGACGAATTAATAACAGCTGCAACACTAGAATGAAATAAAGGTGAATAAGAAATGTTAGACATTAATAAAATTGAAAATGATTTTGACAAGGTTTGTTCAGACTTAGGAAAAAGAAATAAAGATTTCAAAAATGAATTAAATGAAATTGTTGAATTGAATTTACAAAGAAAGAAAATTACTTTTGAAGTTGAAGAACTTAAATCTGAAAAGAATAAAATTTCAAAAGATATTGGAGTGTTAGCTAGAGAAAATAAAAAAGACGAAATTGAAAAATTGAAAAATGCAGTTTCAGAAATAAATATCAAAATTGAAAAGTTAGATTATGAGTTAAAAAACGTAAGTGATAATTTGAATTTAAAATTAAGTTACATCCCAAATATTCCAAATAAAAATATTCCTTTAGGGAAAGATGAAGAAGATAATGTGGAAGTAAAAAAATGAAATTCAGATAATTTAAAAAATGGCGGAGAAGCACATTGAGAAATTGCATCAAAATTGGGATTAGTTGATTTTGAACTTGGAGCAAAATTATCAGGATCTAGATTTGTTGTTTATACAAATAAAGGTGCAAAAATGATAAGAGCGCTTACAGATATTTTAATTAATAGACATACAAACAACGGTTATAAAGAAATGTGATTACCATTAATTGTTAATAAAGAGAATATGTATGGAACAGGGCAACTTCCAAAATTTGAAGAAGATGCTTATAAAGTCGATGATCAATATTTAATCCCCACTTCTGAAGTGCCTTTAACAAATACTGTTAGAGATAAAATTTTAGATAAGAGTGAACTTCCAATGTATTTAACCGCTTTCACACAATGTTTTAGAAAAGAAGCTGGAAGCGCAGGGAGAGATACAAAGGGTCTTATAAGACTACATCAATTTAATAAGGTTGAAATGGTAAAAATAACTGATAGTAAAACTTCATATGAAGAGTTGGATAAGATGTTATTGGATGCAGAGGATTGTTTACAACTATTTAATTTACCTTATAGAGTTGTTGAATTATGTGGAGGAGACATAGGGTTTTCTTCAGCTAAAACATATGATCTAGAAGTTTGATTTCCAAATCAAAATAAATTTAGAGAAATATCCTCATGTTCAAATTGTTTGGATTTTCAAGCTAAAAGAATTATGACAAGATATAAAAATGATGAAGGTAAAAATGAGTATGTTCACACACTAAATGGTTCTGGTTTAGCTATAGATAGATTGTTTGCCGCAATAATGGAGAACTATTATGATGGCGAAAAATTGATCCTTCCAGAAGTTTTAAAACAATACTTTGGAAACCAGGAATTTTTAAAATAATGTTTCACGTGAAACATTATTTTTTTTATAAATTGTTTCACGTGAAACAATTTATAAAAAGCAAAATTACTATAATTTTGCTTAAAAAATGTTATTATATAAATGTCATTGTAAGGGTGACGTTCGAATTTGGTCAGGACCGGAAGGTAGCAGCCATAAGAATCTAGTGCCTTGTACAGTGACTTTTTTTATTTTTTAGGAGAATTTACATGGACAAAATTTACTACACCCTTTTAAAAGAACTTAAGAAATGTAAAAAAAGTAAAGACGTTCCTGTTTCAGCTTTACTTATTAATCAAGAAAATAAAATAGTCGCAAAAGACTTTAATACAAGACAAAAAAAGTACAACTTTACAAATCATGCAGAAGTTGGTGTTATAAATAAGATTTATAAGAAATTCAGAACTAAAAATTTATCAGAATATATTTTAGTTACTTCTTTAAAACCTTGTTTAATGTGTTTGACAATAATAGAAGAGGCAAATATTAAAAAAGTTTTTTATTATTTGGATAATTTGAAATGTAATTATAAAAAATTAAAAACAGATATTTTATTTGAAAAATTTGGAACAATAAACCAACAAAAGGAATTCAATATTCAATTAAAGGAATTCTTTTTAAAATTAAGGAAATAACTAGGTAAAATATTTATGCAAGAGGAGATATGCTATGGAAAATAAGAAATCACTTTATAGAGAATATAGACCAAAAAACTTTGATCAAGTAGCTGGTCATGAAGGAATCAAAGAAATTTTAATATCACAGATTAGTACAAATTCATTTGGGCATGCCCTATTATTTTCGGGTCAAAGAGGAACTGGAAAAACATCTATAGCTAAAATATTTTCTAAAGTAGTTAATTGCCAAAATTTAAATGGTTACAATCCTTGTGATGAATGTATAAGTTGTAAAGAATTTAATAACAACTCTCATTCAGATATTTTTGAAATCGACGCAGCTTCTAATAATGGAGTTGAAGAAATTAGGAATATAAAAGCTAATGTGTCTTTAATGCCAAACTTTTCTAAATTTAAAGTTTATATAATAGATGAAGTTCATATGTTATCTAATTCAGCTTTTAATGCTTTATTAAAAACTTTGGAAGAGCCTCCAAAACACGTTTTGTTTGTTTTGGCAACAACAGAATTTTCAAAAATACCAGCAACAATTATTTCGAGATGTCAGCTATTTAATTTTAAAAGAATTGCCCAAAATTCTTTGGAAAAAAAAGTTAAAGAAATTTGCAACTCTGAAGGTAAGGACATTACACAAGATGCATTAAACGAAATATATTACATGTCTGACGGTTCTTTAAGGGATGCTCTAAATTATTTAGAACAATCACTTACAATATCTTCTGAAGAAGTTACAACAGATGTGCTTAAAAAAATATTTTACATAGCAACCAAAAACGAAAAAATAAATATAATAAAGAATGTTCTTGAAGGAAATTCAAAAGAAATAATTTCATATTTTGAAACTTCAAATAATCAGGGTATAGATTTTCAAACAATGACTTTAAGTTTGTTGGATATTTTAAAAGAAATAATTGAAGTTAAACTTACTGGGGATAAAACTTTTTTAGCAAATTTAAATAGTGAAGATTTTTCGTATTTTGAAAATAAAGATCTAAAAAAACTATTTGAATTATCAGACAACATTGCTGAATCTTACACAAAATCTAAAAATTCAAATATTAGTTTTCAGTACATATTAATAAATATATTAAAGTCTATTTCGAAAGATAAACTTATAAGTGTTAGTGAGAAATTGTTAATTGATAACTCGCTTGAAAATGAAATTCTCGAAAATGAAATTCTCGAAAATGAAATTCTCGAAAATGAAGTTGTTGAAAATGAAGTTGTTGAAAATGAAATTCTTGAAGAACATAAAATTGAAAACAAAGTTTCTCGTGATGAATTAGATGCTAATATAAATGATTTCTTTAATTCTCAAGATGATGCAAAATTTTTAAAATTGCAAATGAAATTATTGATATCAGAATCAAATATGTATAAAAAAGCCATAGATTTTTCTAATGATCAAATTATAAATGTTTTGGTTGGTGCCAATAAAGAAGCAAGAAATTACTTTGATGAAAAATTTAGTTTAATTTTTAATGAGGACTCAATAAAAAATGATGCCAAATTTATTGAAAATTTTATTATGTTTTTTGGATCAAAAATTACCGCTGCAAGCCATGACTCTATAATTTTGGTTTGTGACGAAAGAACAATTTCTAAATGAATAAATAATAAACTTCAAAATGAAAATGTAAGATATGAAATTTTTAAATACTTTAATAAAGAAATCAAAATAATATCTATAGATAAAAAGCGATGAGCAGAAATAAAAATAGACTTTATGGATAGAAAACAAAATAATAAGCTAGAACAATACCGTGAAGATGATATTCAAGATTTTTACAAAAATTTAGTTATGGAAAATGATCAAGAAGAAAATGAATATCTTAAAAGAGCAAAAGAGATTTTGGGATCTCAAAATATTAAGGTTGTGAACTAATGGAAAAAATGATTGAGGAATTAAAAAAACTTGATGGAATTAGTAAAAAAACTGCTGAAAAAATAATCTTTGACTTGATAATTAATAAAGAAAAAATTTCTTCATTGGAGGAAATAATAAAAAAAATAAAAGAAACTTATAGTGAATGTGAAAAGTGCTTCTTTTTTAAAGAAAATAACATATGTTCTTTCTGTGAAAACAAAAATAGAAATGAAAAAATAATTTGTGTTGTCTCAACAAAGCTGGATGCATTGAAAATATTAGATAGTAACTATAATGGTATGATTCATGTCCTTAATGGAGAAATAAATTTAAATAAAAATATAGGTCCTGAAAAATTAAAAATGAGTGAATTATTTGTTAGAATAAATAAAGGAATTGAATTATTGTTGGCTTTAAATTTGACTTTTGAAGGAGAGGTTACTTCAAATTACATTGCAAACAAAGCTAAAGGTATAAGTGAAAAAATTTCAAGGATTGCAAGGGGGATTCCCTTGGGAGGTGTTATTGATTATATAGATCAAGAGACACTTAATGATGCGATTATTAATAGAAAGAAAATGTAATTTTAAGAGGGTATTGATATGTTATTTATTTCTTTAGAAGGTATAGATGGTTCAGGTAAAACAACTATCTCAAAAATGATTAAAGATAGTTTGATGCAAAAAGGTTACAATGTCTTATTGACAAGAGAACCTGGTGGAGAACCATTGGCGGAGGAGTTAAGAAGGATTATTCTTGATGAAAAAACTAATATAAATCCTTGGCCTGAGACACTATTGTATGTTGCAGCCAGAAAGCAACACTTAGACTCAATTATATTACCGGCTTTAAAAGAAGGAACAATCGTTATTTGCGATAGATTTATGGATTCCACTTCCGCTTATCAAGGTTATGCTAGAAATATTGGGATGGCTGACGTTGCAGAATTGCAAAATATAGTTCTTGGCTCAACAAAACCGGATTTAACTATTTTCTTTGATATCACACCCAAAGAATCTCAAATTAGATTAATAAACAGAAAAAGAAATGCCGATAGAATGGAACAAGAAAATCAAAAATTCCACGAAGCAGTATATGAAGGTTACCAAATATTAATATCTGAAAATTCAGATAGAATTAAAGTTGTTGATTCAAGAAAACCAATAAATGAAGTTTTACAGCAAGTGGATTTTCTAATTGATAATGCACTAAATGAGAGAACAAAAAAATAATGAAAAAAATAGAAGTATTTAAGACTGTGAATGAATTGATAAAAGAAAACAAATTTTATCATTCAATAATAATTTCAAACGAAAATCAAAACGAATTAAATGAAATATCAACAGAAATAACTAGACAAATTTATTGCTCTAGTAAATCTTTTGAAAATGATAGTTGTGATTGGTGTTTAAAAGTTATTAAAGGAAACAACCTAAATACTTTTTTTATTGGAGATGGATCAACTAAAATTTCCAAAGAAGAAATAAAGGAATTAATAATAAGATTTTCATCAACTGGTCTTGAAGAAAATAAAAATAAAGTTTATATAATAGCTAATGGAGAAAACTTGAGTGAGTCAGCTTCAAATTCAATATTAAAGTTTTTAGAAGAACCACCAAAGAACACTTATGCAATAATATTAACTAATGACAGAAATCAAATTTTATCAACTATAAAATCTAGATGTAAATTATTCTCTATTGAGAATGATAGTGAAAAGTTAGAATTGGATTCTCAAATAATAAACTTAGTTATAAATAAAGATAAAAGTGGCCTTCTTGAATATTTAATAGATTTTAAGAAGATGGATAAAAATGAAATTATTAGAATTCTTAAAAACACTTTTAATATTTCTCTTGAGTTAAATATGAAATACCTGCAAGAGATGTTGTTGGATTCAATTAATGAAATAAAAAATTCAAACTATATTAACTTGATATTAGAAAATCTATTTATAAAAATATATGAGGTAATTTAATGAAAATAGTAAATGCTGTTTTAAATTATAAAAATCTAAAAATAATTCAAGACAACAACATGTTTAATTTTTGTATTGATTCAGTTTTATTGGCAAGATTTTGAGAACCTTCTAAGAAATTTAAAAATATTTTGGATTTTGGAACAAATAATGCAATAATTCCTTTAATAATTTCAAGATATACAAATTCTAAAATAGCAGCCGTAGAAATCCAAAGTGAAGCTTGTGAAATTGCAAACGAGAATATTAAAATAAATAATTTGGAAAATCAAATCGAAATTTTTAATTGTGATATTAAAGAATTTGTAAAAGATAAAAACAATAAATTTGATTTATTGTTTTGCAATCCACCGTTTTTTAAAGTTGATCAAGGTGCAAATTTAAACAAGAGAAGTGAATTATTAACACCCGCAAGACACGAAGTGTTAATTACCTTGGAGGAAATAATAAAGAGTGCAAAAATAGCATTAAAAAATGGTGGTAAGTTTTTGATGGTTCATCTAAGTGAGAGGTTTGATGAAATAATAGTTATTTTAAAACAAAATAACTTTGCTGTAAAAAGAATTCAATTTGTATATTCTAAAGAAAATCAAGAAGCAAAAAGAATATTGATAGAGGCAATAAATGATGGAAATGATGGAATGAAAATTTTAAAACCTATTTATATCCATAACGAAGATGGCAGTTATAAAGAAAATATTTTAGAAATGTTTGGTGATTAATTTGTTGGATAAAGAACGAAAATATATTATAGGTTTATCTGGTGGAGCTGACAGTGTATTTCTTTTTCACAAACTTATTGAAGAAGGTTATAAAAATTTTGTAGCTTGTCATGTTAATTACAATTTTAGACCAGATTCAAATAAAGATTTAGATTTAGTAAGAAGACTTTGCGAACAATACAAAATTAAACTAATAGTTAAAAACTTAAAGCAAGATTATTCTAATCTTGCTCAAAATTTTGAATCTTGAGCAAGAGAAGTAAGGTATGATTTTTTTTGTGAAAATCTACTAATAGAAAAAGCTGAAGGAATTCTTATTGCACATAATTTGAATGACAACATAGAAACATATATAATGCAAACTAAAAATAATAAAACAGTAAAATTTTATGGAATAAATGCAATTGGCGAATACAAAGGTAATAAAATTTTAAGACCAATTATTGATTTAAAAAAATCATTTATTGTCAACTCTTTAAATGAAAGGTCTATACCTTATATAATAGACATTACAAATTTTGATGAAAAATATGAAAGAAATAAAATAAGAAAAAAACTAAAAGAAGAAGATTTCCATAAATATTTATCTTTAATTGAGGAAAGTAACAAAAAAATTGACTCATATAATTTGAAAATACAGAAAATTGATTTTTCAAAAGATTTAAATATTGATTTTTTAAATGAAGATAATATTTGAAATGAAAAGTTAATATTTAAATTTCTGGAATTTAACGGAATGGGAAATGAAATTTATAAATCAAAAAAATCACTAATAAAAGAGATTGTTAAACAAACAAGATCTAATAAAAGTCTTGTAGAAATTATCAAAGGAAACTTCTTGATAATGAAAGATTATAAAAAACTTAGAGTTTTAAAAAATAGTGATTTTAAGACTTATGAATATTTAAATAATAAAGAAGATATGTTTCAAAAAATTTTGAATGAAAACAAAATAATAGAAACCGAAGGGCTAATTATAACTAATGACTGAAAAAAGTATCAGTCACTATTAGAATACGACAACAAGAAGTTATCAAAAGTATATAAAGACAATAAAACTAGTTATTTTGAAAGATACAAAAATATTTTGATTTTTAACAAAACAAAGAAAATAGTTTTAAATAAAATAACTATATAATGATAAAATCATTATTGGTATTAGAAGACGGTGAAAAATAATGAAAAAGAAAAAATCTATATGGTTATGGGTTTTATTCATAGTAATGATAATTGTTATAGGACTTGTTATTTGACAATTTATAGCAGGAACTGCCGACAAACTTACTCTTGATGAGTTTAATAAAATTTTTACTCAAGGTGGAAGTGTGGCAACAGAAAGAACTTCAGAGAAAATTTATAATGGAGTTCACGTTATATCTGGTGTTTATACAACTGCTGATGGTGTAACAAGGAAGTTTGTTTTAACATTAAATAATGCAAATTATGATAAAGCTCTTGCTGAAGACCCTGGTTTTGCAGAATTTGTAAGTAAAATAACTTTAATCGCGGATGCAAATTCACCATTTATGAGCCTAATAATCGGTTTATTACCAATGGTGATATTAATTGGTTTCTATATTTGAATGTTTTCATCTATGTCTAAAGGTGGAATGGGTGGAGGAATGTTCGGCCCAGGTAAATCAACAAGACCTAGAGAAATCAAATCTGATGTTAAATTTTCAGATGTAGCAGGAATAAATGAAGAAAAAACAGAACTAGTTGAACTAGTTGACTACTTAAAAAATCCAAATAAATACGCACAAATGGGTGCTAGAGTACCGAAGGGTGTTCTTATGGAGGGTCCTCCTGGTACGGGTAAGACTTTACTTGCAAAAGCAGTTGCTGGAGAGGCTGGAGTAGCATTCTTCTCAATGGCTGGTTCAGAGTTTGAAGAAATGTTTGTTGGGCTTGGGGCAAGTAGGGTTAGAGATCTATTTAGTGATGCTAAAAAAGCAGCCCCATGTATTATCTTTATTGATGAAATAGATGCTGTTGGTAGAAAACGTAGTGGTGGAATGGGTTCATCAACAAATGAACAGACATTAAACCAATTACTTGTTGAAATGGATGGGTTTGGTTCAAACTCTGGAGTAATAGTTATGGCCGCAACCAACAGGGTTGATGTTCTAGATAACGCTTTATTGAGACCTGGAAGATTTGATAGAACAATTCAAATTTCTCTTCCAGATATTCGCGAAAGAGAAGATATCTTAAAATTACACTCAAGAAATAAATCTGTTTCTCCTGAAATAGATTGAAAACGTATTGCAGAAAGAACTCCTGGTTTCTCAGGAGCTCAATTAGAAAACGTTCTTAACGAAGCTGCAATTCTTGTTGTTAGAGATAAAAGAAAAATGATTACTTTAACAGACATTGACGAAGCTATTGATAGAGTTGTTGGTGGACCTGCTAAAAAATCAAGAGCAATGACACTTCAAGACAAACAAATTGTTTCATACCATGAAGCTGGTCATGCTTTGATGGGATTAAAATTAGAATCTGCATCAAAAGTTCAAAAAGTTACAATTATCCCAAGGGGTAATGCTGGTGGATATACAATTATGACTCCTAAAGATGAATCAAACTTTTCATCAAAAGAAGATCTGTTTGCATCAATTGCCGGTTACTTGGGTGGTAGAGCAGCAGAAGAAATTATGTTTGGTAAAAACAAAATTACAACCGGAGCTCATGATGACTTGGATAAAGCAACAAATATTGCGAGAAGAATGGTTACGCAATTTGGTATGTCTTCATTGGGACTTACAAAATACTTAACCATGCAAGAAGAATCATATGGACAAACAAAAGGGGTTTATTCAGATGAAGTCGCTTATAAAATTGATACTGAAATTAATGTAATTTTAGAACAATGTTACAAAACTGCAGTTGAAGTTATTAACAAGCACAAAGATGTTTTGGAATTAATAGCTGAATCATTAAGAGTTTTAGAAACAATTACAGCTGAGCAAATTGATTATATTGATAAAAATAATCAATTACCAAAAGAAGTGGTTGAAGAAAAAAACAGAAGAGCAGTTGAAGATAAGAAAAAAGAATCTGGAGAAATATTGGAATTTGAACCAGACGAAGAAGATAAATAAAACACTTTACTAAAAAGTGTTTTTTTATTTCTAAACAAGTATAATAAGAAAAGTTAAATTGTAAGGAGAACAAAAACATGGATATGGAAATTAGAGCTTTAAGTGAAAAGAATAATGTAAAAATTTCAATTGTTGATATATCAGAGGGATTTAATGAAATTGTAAAATTACAAGGAACTAATCCGTTAACCTCAGTGGCTTTAGGAAGAACTGTTATTAATAATGCTCTATTAAGTTTATCTTTAAAAGATGGAAGTAAAATGACAACAAATTTAAATGGAATGGGTCTTGGTGGATCTATAATAGCTGAATTTCAAGATAAAAAATTTAGAGGATATATTCAAGTTCCTAATTTTGAAGTGGATAAAATTGAAGAAGGAAATGGAAGCCCCTTATCTCAAGTGGTGGGAACACAAGGTTTCTTACAAATTTCAAGAGATAATGGCGGAACTGAACCATATACTTCAAGAGTTGATTTGGTTTCTGGAGAAATAAATTTAGATTTCATGTATTACTTACAACAAAGTGATCAAATTCATTCTTTAATAAGTTCAACTGTAGAAATAAATGAAGATGGTACAATTAAAAAAGCTTGCGGGATAATAATTCAATTATTACCTGGATTTAGCGATGAAGATATAGATTTTATAGAGGAAAAAGTTGGCTCTTTAGAACATTTGGTAAAAACTTTAATTAGCACAACTAATTATGAATCTTTAATTAAAGATATCTGTGAAGATGCTAAAGTTCTAAGTGTCGGAGAATTAAAATTTGAATGTACTTGTAATATGGAAAAAGTTATTGATTCAGTTAAAATGTTAGGTCAAGAAGACATTAAGAAAATTATTTCAGAAGGAGAAGTTGTGGAAGTTGTTTGTGACTTTTGTAAAAAACAATATAATGTTAAACCTGAAGAACTTGCTAAATAATTTGTGATAAAATTATTTTGGTGTATTTAAGTTCTATATTAAGGAGAATTAATATGGAAGAAAAAGATTTACAACAACCTGTTTCTGTGGGTGAGGGTGAATTAAAACAATCTAAAGAAAAAAAAGAAAAGATTGTTAAAGAGAAACCAGTTAAAAAGCAAGTGGCTGGTGATCAAGAACCTCGTATTAGAGAGTTCGAACATGTTCAGGTAGAAGAAGTAACTGAAGATGGAGTTAAAGGGTTAAAGCAAAAAGTAAAAATTCAAAAACAATTAACCTCAAAATATTCTAAAGATATTTTGGAAGGAAAAATAATTTCTACAACAGGTAACAAACCTGATTTTGAAAAAAACGTTATTGAATTGTATGGTGCTAAAAAATGATACGTAACTGGAGATTTAGTAACACCAGTTCTACGTGGAGTGGACTTGAAACTTGAAAAGGGTAAATTTATTGTAATTTTAGGACCGTCTGGTTCTGGTAAAACAACTTTATTAAACGCAATTTCGGGATTAGATAAAACAACCGAAGGTGACGTTTTCGTTCTAGGTAGCAATTTGTCTTTATTAAAAGACTCACACTTAACAAAATTCCGTAGAGAAAATGTTGGGTTCATTTTCCAACAATATAATCTACTTTCAAACTTAACTGCAAAAGAAAACGCAGAAGTTGGGGAAAACTTAAGTAAATCAAAAGAAAACAAAATGTCAATTGAAGAAATCTTCAAAACAATTGGTATGGAAGAACAAATGAATAAATATCCACACCAAATGTCGGGAGGACAACAACAAAGGGTTTCTATTGCTAGAGCTTTAGCTAAAAACCCAGAGATTCTATTTGGTGATGAACCAACTGGAGCTCTTGATGAAGAAATGGGTAGAAAAGTTCTTGATATTTTAGTTGATGTTAAAGAAAAATATAACACAACTGTAATTATAGTTACACACAACCCTAACATTAGTGAAATTGGAGATACAGTTATACATGTTAAAAACGGTAAAATTGATCAAATTAAACAAAACGCTAAACCAAAAAAGCCTTCAGAAATTGACTGATCATAGAAAAACAAACTACAAAGGGAAATCTTTTGTAGTTTTTTTTCTGCTAAAAAAGTATATAATTATATTTGTTAAAAGGTGGGAAAAAGACATGCCAATATTTAATTTTAAAGGTGTAGACGAAAGTAAAGTTAACGAATACTTTAAACAAGTTGGGGAACTGGCTTTAATCATTAATGCCGATGTTAAGAAGTTTGTATTTTGACACGATCCAAGTACTTTAATAGGTAATGGTTACGAAAAAGACGCAATTCAAGTTTCAATAGAATGAGTCGGAAGACCATTGAAGCAAGAAGAGGTATCTAAACACATTCAAAAATTCTTTGGAAATATTTCAAAAAATATCTATGTTAAATTTGAGGAAATTAACAGTTTCTTATATTTAAATGGAGAATGTATTGGATAATGAAAATTAAAAATGTTGATATAAAGGGTCAAGTATTTTTAGGTCCTATGGCAGGAACTACTAATGCTGCCTTTAGAATTATTTGTAAAGAAAAAGGTGCAGCACTTGTTTATGCTGAAATGGTTAGTACTGAAGGTTTGGTTCATAATAATCAAAAAACTAAAACTATGATTGAAGTATCTAATTTGGAACACCCCATCACTTTGCAAATTTTTGGTTTTGATGTAAATTCGTTTGTCGAAGGAGCCAAAATAGTTGAAGAATTTTCTGAATGTGACATTATAGATATTAATATGGGTTGTCCGGCACCAAAGGTAGCATTAAGAAGTCAAGCTGGAGCAAATTTATTAAAGTACCCAGAAAGAGTTGGGGAAGTAATAAAGGCTGTTGTTGATAACACATCAAAACCAGTTACAGTAAAAATGAGAATTGGTTGAGATGATGAAAACAGAAATGTAGTTGAGCTTGCTAAAATTGCAGAAGCAAATGGTGCAAGTGCCATTGCAGTGCATGGTAGAACAAGAAATCAATTTTATACTGGAAAAGCAGATTGAACTTGAATTAAAAAAGTTAAAGAAGCTGTTAGTATACCTGTAATAGGTAATGGTGATGTTGTTGATGGTCCATCGGCAAAAGCAATGATTGAAGAAACTGGTTGTGATGGAATAATGATAGCAAGAGCAGCTCAGGGTAATCCATGAGTTTTTAGAGAAATTCAACATTATTTAGATACTGGTGAAACCTTGGAAAAACCATCATACGAAGAATGAAAAGAAACGGTTATTAGACATGCAAATCTATTAATGGAAATGCGTGGAGAAGAGTTTGCAATGAGAGAAATGAGAAAACAACTTCTTTGATATTTAGGAACACTGGGAAATGACAATATAATTAAAGAAATGAAACAAATGGCAACTACTATTGAATCATTAGGAGATATTAATAATATATTTAGTTTTTATGAAAGCAAAAATTTAGGAGAATAATCAGATGAGCAACAATTTTGAAAGAAATTTTTCAGAACAAGAAAATATAAGAAGAGATAAACTTAAAAAATTAACTGAAAATGGTAGAGATCCTTTTGTTGAAAATCAATTCGAAAGAAGTCATTCATTAACAGAATTAAATGATCAATTTTCTTCATTTTCAAAAGATGAGTTAACTGAAAAAACAAACATTATAATCTCTGCTGCAGGTAGAATTAGGCTATTTAGAGAAGCTGGTAAAAAAGCAATCTTTGCAAATATTCAAGACCAAAAATCTTCAATTCAAATATATGTTAGACAAGATGAATTGGGTGATGAAGAATTTGAGTATTTCAGAGATTTAGATTTGGGTGATATAGTTGGTGTTGAAGGAATTATGATGAAAACCGATCATGGAGAATTAACTATAAGAATTAAAAAGGCCAAATTACTTAGCAAAGCTTTAAAACCATTGCCAGACAAACATTTGGGTATGGCTGATATAGAAGAAAAATATAGAAGAAGATATGTTGATTTGATTATTAATCCTGAAGCAAAACAAGTTTTTATTGATAGAACAAAAATAATTAGAACTATCCAAACTATTTTAGATTCAAAAGGATATATGGAGGTTGAAACACCTATCTTGCAATCTGTTAGGGGTGGAGCGAGTGCCAAACCTTTTGTAACACATTACAATGCATTAAATAATGATTTTGTTTTAAGAATTGCAACTGAATTACATTTAAAAAGATGTATAGTTGGTGGTTTTGATGGTGTGTACGAAATTGGTAGAATCTTTAGAAATGAAGGAATAAGTACAAGACACAATCCAGAATTTACATCAATTGAACTTTATGTTGCATATAAAAACATGGAATTCTTAATGGAATTATGTGAAGAATTGTTTAGAGAATGTTCGTTGGTTGTTAGAGGTACTACAAAAATTAACTATGGTGGACATGATTTAGATTTATCAAAACCATTCAAAAGATGACACATGGTGGATGCAATTAAAGAAGTTTGTGGAGTTGATTTTTGAAAAGAAATGACTTATGAAGAGGCTTGTGAAATTGCAAAAAAACATAATGTTAAAGTTGAGAAACATCATTTTTCAGTTGGACACATTATCAATTTATTTTTTGAAGAATTTGTGGAGGAAAAAATTGTTGAACCAACATTTATTTGAGGACATCCGAGAGAAATTTCTCCACTTTCAAAATTAAATTCAAAAGATCCTAGATTCACTGATAGATTTGAATTATTTATCATTAATAGAGAATATGCAAATGCATTTGCAGAGTTAAATAATCCAATCGATCAATATGATAGATTTGTAGATCAAATCAAAGAAGCTGTTGCTGGAAATGATGAGGCAAATGAAATGGATATCGATTTCATTGAAGCACTGGAATATGGAATGCCACCAACAGGCGGAATTGGAATTGGAATTGATAGAATGGTTATGTTATTAACAAATTCAGAATCAATAAAAGATGTTCTTCTATTCCCTCAAATGAAACCAAGAGGCAATTAATGAAATACGGTATAGCTTTAGGTTATGTTTCTAAATTAAATTTTCAAGAAACAATTCAAGGAATAGAATATATCAAAGAAAATACTTTCAAAGCTTTAAAAGAGAAATTCAATTTATTAAATGTATCAAGTGGTATTGTGACTAACAAGAACCTTTGATTAAATGATGACTTTCAACAAACAAAAAGGCCAATAGATTTTGATGTTACAAGTCAAAATGAATATGGTGAAATAATTCAATCAAACAACAAATGAAGAAGATATTTTTTAAAGAATTTTGATGAAGATAATGAAACGGTAAATGGAATAATTACAAACTTTACAACCGTTAATAGAGATGCCGTTTTGGACAATATAAACTCATTAATTTTTGATGAAGTTGGACTAGAGATTTTAGTTGATGAAGTTGATATGGATATTTTGAATAATAATCTTATAGAGATTTATAAAATACTTTGTTCAATTGATACAAATTTGAGTAAAGAATATGATAATTTGAATAGTTTTCATTTTTCAAAGACATTAACTTTCATAACATATAAAAAATTAAGAGAATTATATCCGCTATTAACGTTTTCAGAAAGATTAAATAAGTTTGGAAAAGATCACGGCAGTTTTGTAATACAAGATTATGCTGAAAAAATAATGAATCAAAAAAATATAAGTCAATTCTCAGAAGATGTATTTAATTTGAAAACCTACTCAAAATTATATATTTATAATGGAGAGTGCGAAAAATCAGTTTCATTAGTTTATGCCGGTTTCCAAGTTGATAGAAAAACACTTCAAGAACAAAATCTTATTTTAAAAGAAAATAGCAAAATAAATAATGAGTATAATCACTTGATAAAGTCAAACGAACTTCCTTTGACTTTATCTGTTGGAATCTTTACGAATAGAGTTTTGATGACAATACTTGAAAAACAGCATATTGGAGAAGTGCACTCTTCTATATGGGGAAGCGATTTTCTTGAGTACTGTAAAGCAAACAATATTAAAATACTTTAATCACAACTTAGTTGTGATTTTTATTTATAATTAAATTGGTGATAAAAATGGTATCCTTAATTATTGTAGCTAACGGATCGGGACAAAGATTCGGTGAAAATAAAATGTTAGCAAAAATTAATAATGAATATTTAATAAATGAGACAATAAAATGTTTTGAAAATCTAAATGAAATTCAAGAGATTATCGTTGTTTCTAATTTGGAAATTTTTGAAATAATTAAAAATAAAGATGCAATACTTGTTGAGGGTGGGAAAACAAGGGGTGAGTCTGTAAAAAAAGGTTTGGAGCTTGCAACCAAAGATTTTGTGCTAATCCATGATGGTGCAAGACCTTTTGTTTCAAAAGAAACTATTTTGGAAATTATAGATAACTTAAATGAAAATGATTCTGTAATTCCTACTTTAAAAGTTACAAATTGTTTAAAAAGAATCGTGGGAAATAAAATTGAAACAGTTAATAGAGAAGAGTATTTCCAAACTCAAACACCACAAGGGTTTAAGACAAAAATAATTAAAGACCAATACAATGAAAATCAAAATGATTTCTTTGATGACTGTCAATTAATTGAAAAATTAAACTACAAAATAAAATTTATAGAAGGTGATGAAAAAAATAAGAAAATTACTTTTAAAAGAGATTTATAAATATACCTTGAATATAATATAACTTTTACTATATAATAAATAGGCGAGTTAATTTTTTATTAACTCCTTGCCTTTTAGTAGGCCAAAAGACCACAAGGAGATAGAAATATGATTAGAAAATACGAAGTAATGTACATCATCGATCAAGATACAACAGATGTTAAAGTTGTTCAAACAAAATTACATGATGTTCTTACTGCTAATGGCGGAAAAATCTTAGAATCAGAAGACTGAGGATTAAGAGATTTCGCTTATATAATTAAGAAAAAGAAAAAAGGTTACTATACAGTAGTGATCGTTGAAACAGATTCAGCAAACATTAATGAATTTGAACGTGTTTCAAGAATTGATAAAAATGTAGTTAGATACCAAGTGCTTAACACAGAAAACGAAAAAAAATACATTCAATCAACAAAATTATCTAAAACAGATATGTCAAAATTTAAAGAAGAGAAAAAACCTTCAAGAGGATTTGACAGAAGAATGCCAAGAAGAGATGAAAACCCAAGAGTTGAAGAATCAAACGAAGTAAAATCTGTAAAAGAAGAAAAAGAAGTAACAGTTGTTAAAGAAGTAAAAGAAAAAAATGCTGCAACTAAAGAAGCTAAACCAGCTGCTAAAAAAACAACTAAAAAAGTTGAAGAAAAAGAAGCTTAATAGCTTTAAAGGAGAATTCAAATGAACTCAGTAAACCTAATAGGAAGAATTACAAAAGACCCAGAACTAAGAAGTTCATCAAATGGTAAATCATTTGTTGCATTTACACTTGCTGTAAATGAATTTTCTGGAGGGAATCAATTCACTCAATTTGTACCTTGCTTTGCATGAGAAAAGACTGCAGAAAACTTGGCAAAATTTGTTAAAAAGGGTGCTCAAATTTCTGTGGAAGGTTCAATAAATGTTAGACAAGAAAACAACAATGGACAATTTTCACAAATCGTTACAATTAGAGCTAATAGAATTGAATTCCTGGGTGGTACTGGTAACGGAACTCAATCAGGTTCAAATAATTCATTTGAAACAAACCAACCAAAACAATCTACTCAACAAACATCAAGTAATTTTGATTTTGATCTAATAGACGATGTTAAATCAAACGATGATGATTCGATTTTATGAGAAGACTAATATAGGAGGAAAAAATACAATGAAAAAATTTGTAAGAAGAAAAAAAGTAAATTTCTTTGCTAAAAACAACATTGATTATATAGATTACAAAGATGTGGATTTATTAAAAAAATTCATTTCTGCTAATGGGCAAATATTACCAAAAAGAATTACAGGTACATCACCAAAACACCAAAGAATGTTAGCTGTTGCTATTAAAAGAGCAAGAGGTATGGGGTTGTTACCATTCGTGGTTCAATAATAATTATTAAACACCTACAAGGTGTTTTTTTATTTGTTATAATTAAGAAGGTGAAAATAAATGAAAGTAATTTTATTAGCTGATGTGAAAAATTATGGTAAAAAAGATCAAATTGTAAATGTGTCTGATGGATATGGTGCAAATTACTTAATACCAAAAGGATTAGCAATTCTTGCAACAAAAGATGATGTAAGTCATTTAAATGTAAGAAAAAGAAAAGAAGAAGAATTAAATAAAGAAAAGCAAAACGAAATAAACTTTTTAAAGGAAAGAATTGAAGGGTTACAATTAAATTTTAAAATTAAAACAAAAGACGGAAGACCATTTGGTTCAATTTCTCTTTCGCAAATAACCGAAAGGCTGAAAAAGGAATTTTCTATCGAATTAGATAAAAGAAAATTTGAAAAACATGAAAATATTAATAAGTTAGGTTTATTTTATTTAAAAGTTAAACTTGAATTTAAAGTAATGGCAACTTTAAAAGTGTTTGTAGAGGGTACAGAATAATGAATGAAAAAATAGATTTAAATAGTGTTCTAATAGATTCGGAAAAAGCTGTATTAGCAATTGCAATGCACTCACCAAAAGCGAGTTTTGATATTTTAACTCAACTAAACTCTGAAGATTTTAGTTTGGAAAAACACCAAACTATTTTTGAAGCAATCAATAGCGTTTCGCAAAATAGCCAAAACGTTACAATAACAAAACTAGCTGAATTTTTAGAAGATAAAAAAATGTTAGATAAAATCGGTGGAGTTGGATATTTATCTGATGTATCTGGATACTTCTATACTGATGAAGGTTTTGAAGATTATGTTGAAATAGTTTTTAAAAATTCTATTGGAAGACAGTTGGATAGAGCTTTAATACACATTAAACAATTAAGAGATAGCAAATCGCCAATCGATGAAGTTTTTATGGTGGCTCAACAAAAAATTTTAAACATTAAAACAGATATAAAAAAGGACGACGCAACAGAGGTTAAAGAAACTGTTGTAGAAGTTATTAAAAAAATTGAAGCACTAGAAAAAAATGGAGGACTTGTAAATGGTGTTCCTTCTGGTTTCTCTGATTTGGATCAAATAACTAATGGATGACAAAAAGGAGATTTCATTATTTTGGCAGCTCGTCCTTCTATGGGTAAAACTGCTTTCGCACTTAACTTAGCTGTTAATGCAGCGGAAAGACAAAAGGGTGTAGCATTCTTTTCTCTAGAGATGCCCAAAGAACAATTGGTGCAAAGGGTATTAAGTTCTGTTTCTGGAAT
This sequence comes from Spiroplasma monobiae MQ-1, assembly GCF_002865545.1. NCBI lineage: Bacteria > Bacillati > Mycoplasmatota > Mollicutes > Entomoplasmatales > Spiroplasmataceae > Spiroplasma > Spiroplasma monobiae. The sequence goes on from NZ_CP025543.1 coordinate 25,778, forward strand.
AGATTCTGGAGCATTAAGAAATGCTCAAGGATTAACAACAGAAAAATGAACTAGAATTACGGCCGGTGGAGAACAAATTAAAAACATGAATATTGTTATTGATGATACTCCTGGTATTACGGTATTACAACTACAATCAAAACTAAGAAAAATGAAAAGAGATTTTGGAGTAGAAATATGTTTTATTGATTACCTTCAATTAATTTCATCTATGTCAAATAAGTTTGATAGTAGACAAAACGAAGTTGCAGCAATATCAAGACATTTAAAAAAAATTGCTCGTGAATTGAATATGCCTATAGTTTGTCTTTCTCAATTATCACGTAGTGTTGAAAAAAGAGAAGAAAAAACCCCTTTAATGTCAGATTTAAGGGATTCGGGAGCCATTGAACAAGATGCAGATATAATTATGTTTTTATATAGGGATGCATATTATAAAGCCAAAGAATATAATGTTGGAGCAGATGATCCAACAGATGAGACAGATATTATAATTTCAAAACACCGTAACGGAGCAACGGGTGTTGTTAAAGTTAATTTCTTAAGAAGTTATGGTAAATTTATAGATCAGTCAAAAAATTCATAATGGGTTTTTTAATTTTTTAATGTAGAATAAACAATAGAGATTTGTTTTAAAAAAAAGAGGTTAGTTAAATTATGAAAAAATTACTTTCAGTGTTGGGGACATTTGCAATAGTTACACCAGGTATTTCTGCTGTAGCGTCTTGTGGTATAAGCACTAATTCAATCAAAACTTTAGTTGATAATGATAAAGAATTTAAAATTGGAGATGAGACTGTTGGATACTCAAAAGTATTTGGAAGTAACTCAACACTTTCTGTTTTGGGATATCAAGTGTTAGATGCACTTACTTTTACTGAGGATAAATACCCCGGAAAAGATAATCCAAAAAAACAAAAGCAAAAGGATGTTCTTGGTGATACTGGTTTAGCAATGGCACTTACAAACGCAAACAAAGAAGAACAAAAACAAGATATAAAATTCTCTGGAGATGCTATTGAAGATTTTGTAAAAGATTATAATGAACCTGTTGACTCAAACTTTACAGAAGTTAATTTTAATTTAGGTATCACAAATAAAGAAATTAAAGAAGGAGAAAAGTGATCAGCTAGCAAAGCTACAACTTTTAATTCTAATGATGCAAAAACTATTCAAGCAGAAGTGAAGTATCAATATAAGGAAAATGGTAATTTAGATAAAACAACAATTGATCATGACACTTCTTCTAGTGAAACTAGTTTAGAAGATTACCTTTCAAAAACATGATCAACCGAAAAAGCAAATGTTGATTGAACTAAAGGGCTTTCTGAATATAAAGATAAACCATATTATGCAATGAGCAGTGATGATGCTGAAAAAATGTATTCAGCAATTTTGAAAGAAGATGAAAAAAATCAAGAAGAATTGCTTGGAAATCCAAAAGTTAACTTAGCAACTTTCAAAAATGATCATACAAAATTAACCAGCTCTAAAACTAGATATGAAAATGGTATATTGATGCCCGGGCAATACAATCTTCCTGGAAATGCAGACAAACAAATAAAGGACTTTAATGAAGAAATAAAGTCACAAGACATTTCGGGATCAAGTGTATTTTATAGAAACAAAGATAAAAATGCTCTTCAATCACAAGTTGTGGGTGGCTATGATAATGAAAATAGAACATTCATGTACAGCAAAAGCACATCTCCTCTAAAAATTGACTTCACATTCACAATGCCTGAAGATAAAAAAAGAGAAAGAGAAGAAGTTAATTATAAAATTGAAATAACTTTAAATAATTTAATTGTTGGATATCAATTGGTAGGAGTTAACTTAGAAACTGAAATTAAGGATAAAAAAATAGAGTCTGCAAAAAACGTTTATTGATATGAGCCTGCCTTTTATCAATTTACAAATAAAGAAATGTTTAGAATTAGTTCTAATAATGTAGATGGAACTACAGATGTTTTTAAAGACTTAAAAGGGGCAACTATTAATATATCTAAAAAAACAAAGTAATAATTTGTGAGATAATTGAATAGAAAAAAAGAAACGGGGCACTTCTTATGAACTACTACATCAGATTTGATAGTAATTTTTATAATGTTGTTGATGGTAATACAAATCAAGTGATTGCGTCATTTGTTAGTGATTTTGAAGCTAACAAATTTATACAATCACTTTTTGGCTTTGCCTTAAACCCATTTGCAAGAAATCAACCTCAAGTAATTAATCATTATCCTATTAATAATCAGATACCTATGTATACAAACCAAATACCAATGCAAATAAATCCAAACAATCAATACCAATTAGTGCCACCCCTGAATCAAGGCACTATTCAACAAGGTATCTTGCAACAACCTCAAATGATGCAACAACCTCAAATGATGCAACAACCTCAAATGATGCAACAACCTCAAACGATGCAACAACCTCAAATGATGCAACAACCTCAAATGATGCAACAACCTCAAATGATGCAACAACCTCAAACGATGCAACAACCTCAAATGATGCAACAACCTCAAATGATGCAATCACAAACAATGATGCAAGAACCAAATATTGTACAACCTCAAACGATGCAACAAGTTGCTCCAGAACCAAATTTGAAAGCTGTAGAGCCCAATCAAAGTGTTGTTCAAGAACAAATTTTTGAACAATTAAACCAAAATACAGTTGTTAAAACAAACGAAAATAACATCTTTGAAGAAAAAGAAGAAGAGTTTAAGTTTGAATTTAATGACAATACTTTATCGATAGATTCAAGTTTATTTGAAGAAGATAAAATGGGAGCAATAATACAGGAACCAAATAGTTTTGTTAACAATACTGACGATGATAGTCTTGGAGAAGTTTCTGCATATAAAGACATAAAACATGTAGAACAAAAACAAGTAGAAATAATTGATGATAATACATTTGGATTTGAGGATATACCGGACTTAGACGAAGACTTTGCTTTTAAGGAACCAGTTTCTAAAAGCACAGAAGAAGAAAAAGCCATTACAGAAATTTATGAGGAAAACTTAATACCAGAAAGTAGAGTTACATCAAAAAAGGATGACGGTTTAATTGATCTTGGACCAATGAATGAAGAAGATGATATATTCTCAACACCAAGAAAAGATGCTGAACAAGATGATTTTGAAGTATTCTCCTTATCTAAAAAGGAAAAAGCAGAACTTAAAAAAGCCAAAAAAAGAGAAGAACTTTCAAGAAAGAGATATCAAAAACTTTTAAGATAATGAAATTAATAAACGAATTAGATCAAGAATGAATAGATTTATTTTTGAAAAAAGATATTTATAAAGATATTGAAAGTATTCTTAATAAAATTGAAGACTTTGAAAATGTATATCCTCCACAAGAGGATATTTTTAGAGTTTTTAAGATAATAAAACCAAAAGATATTAAGGTTGTAATTATTGGACAAGATCCTTATCACGGACCCCAACAAGCAAACGGAATAGCCTTCAGTGTTTCAAATAATGTAAAAACACCTCCTAGTTTAAAAAATATATTTAAAGAATTAAAAAGTGATTTGGATATAGATCACTTCAACAATAATGATTTATTGGGTTGAGTAAAGCAAGGTGTCTTTTTAATAAATTCGTGTTTGACTGTAAAAAAAGGAGAACCAAACTCTCACAAGAATCTCGGTTGAGATAAAGTAATTTTAAAAATTTTAGATGAAATAAATAATTTTAATAAAGACATTATTTATTGTTTGTGGGGAAATTATGCAAAAAAAATATATAATAGTCTTGTATATAAAAATGAAAAGAAAATTATTTTTTCAGCTCACCCATCACCATTTAGCTTTAAAAATGGTTTTGAAAAAAGTAATCCTTTTTCAAAAATAAACTTAATGTTGAAAAGTACTAATCAAAAAGAAATTAATTGAGAGTATTAAGGAGCGTACCATGAATAATATTAGTAAATGATTGCTTGAAGGAAATAATATGGCGTATGCTATGTCTGGTTTTATTGGCTTCTTTATATTCTTGTATTTCTTATACAACGCCATGTCTTTTTGAATTTTAAAAGAAAAATACCATGGCATAAGATTCACAACTAAAAACATTGCTTATATTACAATGTTTACAGCAATAAATGTAAGTATAACTGTTGTAATTTCATTAACTTTACCAATTACTGTTTTTCCTCCAATCAGAATTGCATTTGAAGGGGTAATGGTTAAAATAACGGGCTTTATTTTCGGTCCAATCATCGGGGTTTTGGTGGCTCTAATCACTGAAATATTAGTAATGATTTTTGTTCCCTCATTCGTTCACCCAGCTTTTATAGTTGTAATTATTTGTTATGGATTTATTGCTGGTATAGGATCGAGTTTTTTAAGATTAGGCAAAGGTTACAATTGAGTGCCGGTTCTTTTAATTAATTTGTTTTTAATTGCATTTGCGGCATTTATGGTTTTTGTTATTGATGGATATCCAGCAGAAGAAACAATCAAGGTTTTGGGTTTTGAAGTTGACAAAGAAACTTATAAATGAATATTCCTTGGTTCTATAATAGCTTGTATAGCTATTTTCTGAGTAATTTATTTTACACTATTAATAAAAGGTCAGCGAAAAACGCTGCATGTTTTATTACCGATCATCTTGTTTGCTACGGCATCTGAATATTTGGTAACAGCCGTAATTTCTGCTTGGGGTGATGCTGGATTTTTAGGTATACCAACAGAAAACGGGGGATATACTGCTATGTTTATTGGAAGACTTGTTCAAGCTCCTATGAAAATTATATTTAACTCAGCCGTTTTATATTTAACTTATAAAGCTGTTTCTCCGTTAATTAAAAGAGACAGATAATAGAAGGAATTAAATTAATGAAATTATATGATTCTTTAACAACAAAACTAAAAGAAATAGATGTTCCTAAGGTTTGTATTTATAATTGTGGACCAACTGTTTATGACTATATACACATAGGAAATGCAAGACCTTTAATTTTAACTGACATTATTATTAAATATTTAGAGCACAGAGATATTAAATATAAATATTTATTAAATATAACAGATATCGATGACAAAATAATAAATAAAGCTTTAGAAAAAAATATGACAGAAGAAGATTACACAAAAAAATTTACCAATGCTTTTTTGGAGGATATAGATTCTTTGAACATAAAAAGACCAACAGCTATTCTACCTATATCTACAAAAATAAATGAAATTTTAATTTTCATAGACGACCTAATTAAAAAAGACTTTGCCTATGAAGTTGATGGTAATGTTTATTTTGACATTAGTCAATGAGAGACAAAATACGGAATGCTATCCAAACAAAATTTGGAGCAATTAAATATGGGTGAAAGAATAGAGGTTGATCAAAATAAAAGAAGTCCTCAAGATTTTATTTTATGAAAAAAAACTGATACCGGCAAAAAATGACTATCTAAATGAAGTTTAGGAAGACCTGGATGACACACCGAGTGTGCATTGCTAATTGATGATTATTTTAATAACTCAATTGATATTCACATCGGAGGAATAGATTTAAAATTTCCACATCACGAAAACGAAAGAATTCAATACATGGCTAAAAATTCAAAGGAAATAGCTAAGGTTTGAGTGCATAATGGCCATTTATCAATTGATAATGTTAAAATGTCAAAATCTTTAAAGAATACAATATCTGTTAGAGATTATATAAAAGATAACGGAAGCAATTCTTTAAGATATATTTTTACAAACTCAAACTATAAACAACCTTTAAATATTACACAAGAATTAATAAATCAATCTAAGGATTGAGTTTCAAAAATTGAAACTATGTTAAAAACTGTCAACTGATCAAGTGCTATAGGTGAAGTTATTTTAACAAACCAAACTCCAATTGATGAAGATTTTAACTCATACAAATATCTAACAAAATTTAGAGCAATAATTAGAAATGATTTAAACACTCCAATGGCAATATCTTTAATTGATGAAATGTGTAGAAATATCAATAAGCAAATAAAAGCAAAAATGGTAGATTTAACTTTTTCAAAACTAAAAGTTATACTAGATATACTGGGCTTTAAATTTGAAGAAAAAAAATTAACACCAGAAGATATTGAAAAAATTAAAAAATGAAAATCATGTATTGATACAAAAGATTTTGAAGAAGCAGATAAATTGAGGGAACAACTTAAACAGGAGAATATCATCTAATGAAAAATTATATTTATGGAAAAAATGCAGTTGAAAACATAATAAGAAATTTTAAAAGCGAAATAAAGCAAGTTTTCATTTTAAAGGGACACTCATTTGATCCAGAAATTTATAATTTAATAAAAGAACAAAAAATAGAATGACATTCCTTGGAAAAACAAGAATTTAATGTTTTAATAAAAGAAGGTGTAAACCACCAAGGGCTAATAGCGCAAGTTAAGGATTTTAAATATCTAGAACTTAAAGAATTTTATAATGATTCAAAATTAAAACAAATAGTTTTAATTTTAGACAAAATACAAGACCCACAAAACTTTGGGTCAATTATAAGAACAGCAAGTTTATTTGGGGTTGATGGAATAATAATACAAGAAACAAATCAAGTTCAAGTTACTCCGGCTGTTATGAAGGCTTCTGCTGGAACCATTTATAACGTACCAATTATAAAAGTTAGTAATCTAAAATCTGCAATAAGCAATTTGAAAGATAGGGGATTTTGGATATACAGTTCGTATCTAAATGAACAAAGTGTATCGATTAAGGAAATTGATTTTGACAATAAGTCGGCAATAATAATAGGGAATGAGGGAAACGGTATCACAAACAAAATCGTAGAAATGTCAGATTTTGTTTTTAAGATTGATACCACTAACGTAATAGATTCGTTAAATGTTTCGGTAGCAACAGGAATTATACTTTTTGAATTATCTAATAATTAAAATATAGATAGGAATAAAAGAATGAACAATTTTAAACACATTATCAATGAGGTGATAGCATCTGAATTTTCAGAACAACTAACAAAAGAGACACTAATGCATTTTCAAAGATCAGTAATTAAGATAATAAATACAGAACACCAAAAAATTAGTTTCTTACAATTAGAGAAAGATGACCTTACTTCACAAGTTTTTCTTGCAATTAAAGAAGTGAAAGAGAAATATGACATAAATAAGAATGTTCCATTAATAGCATATGCAAATTTTATAATAAAAAGAAGAATACTTGATTATGCAAAATTTCTAAAAAGAGATAAAAGAAAAATAACTATTCAAATGATAAATTCATATAGAAGCGGTTTAACAGATGAGGGTCAAACATTTTTAGAAAGAGACATAGATCGTTTTTCTTTTGTAAAAAGCAAGGAAGATGACAGGAGTAATGAAATAAAGGAATTATTCTTTCTTTTTATTGAAAAAACAAAAGATAAAGTAGAGAAGAAAGCGGCTATGATGCTTTACAAAGGATATAGTCAAAAAGAAATTATAGAAAAAAATAATATAACAAGAAAAGATTTCTTGAAATTAAAAGAAAAACTAAAAAAGTTTTTTAACTATTTTATTAAAGATATAAGTAAGTTATAATAACTAGGAAAAGAAGAGAGTGTTATCATGCCACAATCAAAGAAAAAAGTTATATTGGTTTGTAGTGAGTGTCTTTCAAGAAACTACACTATTCAAAAGAGCACAATTTCTCAAAGAGAAAGATTACAAATCAAAAAACATTGTATAACATGCAACGCTCATGTTCTACATAAGGAGACAAGATAAAAAATGTCTGACAAAAAAGATTTAAGAGAGCAAAAAGCTCAAGATAAATTAAATAAAATTAAAGAAAAACAAGCTCAAAAAGAAGCTAAGAAAGAAACTAAAAAAAATAAAAAAGAAGAATTCACTAAGCTTTACAATGAGTTTGAAGGGCATGACGGAACACAAGAAGGTAAAATCAAAGCCGCTAAAAACAAAAGAGTCAAAAAAGAAAAAGAAAAAATAGATTATAAATTAGCTTTAAAAGAAGCACCTGTTAAATTTCTTAAAGAAGTAAACAAAATACAATGATCATCAAGAAAAAATTTAGGAACTAAATTTTTATGGGTTATAATATTTATTGCAATATTTGGAGTGTTTTTCTTCTGTGTTGATTTAGCATTCCAAAACTTATTTGAACTTATCAGAATTATCTAAAAGGAGATTATCATGGAACAAAACTTATTTGAATTAGAAGATGAACTTTCATCTTACAAAGGACAATGATTTGTAATTAACTGTAACAGTGGGCACGAGGATCGTGTCAGAGCCGATTTACTACAAAAAATAGAAACATCAGGATTAGAAGACAGAATATTCGATATTAGAATTTCAAAAGGGCCTGTAATGGGTAAAAACAACAAAATTAATGAAAAGAATAAATTTCCCGGATATTTATTTATAAATATGAACATGACTGACGAAACATGATTTATTGTTAGAAACACACCTGGTGTAACAGGGTTTATTGGTTCATCTGGTAAAGGGGCCAAACCTTTACCATTAACAGTGGAAGAGGTTTCAAGAATGTTGGAACAACAATCAACCCAACAATCAAAAGGAGAAAAATCTTCAAAAGGGAATGCAAATCAACCCAAAAGAGAAAAAGTTTTATATACAGCTAATTTCAATGTGAAAGATGTTGTCCTTGTTAAGGATGGTCCCTTTGCAGGTACTGAAGGGCAAGTTATGGAAATGGATTTCGAAAAGGGTGTTGCGGTTGTTAACATCGAACTATTCGGAAGAATTACACCAACTGAATTTGAATTCTCAAGTTTAGAAAAAGCTTTTGTTAACTAAGAACTTTATGAAAATAAAGTTCTTTTTTCTTGTAAAATTTACCTAAGGGAGAAAATTAATTATGAACAATATTAAATTCGAAATAATTTTGGAAGATGGTAGAAAAATGAATGGAGAATTGTATCCAGAACTTGCTCCAATATCAGTTGAAAACTTTGTTAACTTAATTAAAAATAAATACTTTGATGGATTAATTTTTCACAGAGTTATAAAAGGATTTATGATTCAAGGAGGGGGTATGTTTCCTGATATGTCAGAGAAAGGTGGATTAAATCCAATTAAAGGTGAATTCTCAATTAATGGATGAAACAAAAATGCCACATCATTGCCTCATAAACCGGGTGTATTTTCAATGGCTAGAACAAATGTTATGGATAGTGCAACAAGTCAATTCTTTTTAGTGACAGGAGATGCTGGTTTTTTAGATGGTCAATATGCTTCTTTTGGTAAATTATCTGATGAAGCAAGTTTAGAAGTTGCCTTATCAATTGAAAAAGTTGCTACAGGATCAAAAGGTTATCATGATGATGTTCCTTTAGAACCAATTATTATAAAAACAATGAATCTTATTTAATTAAGATTTTTTTTATTTAAAAATTATGTTAATATTATTTATGGCAGATTTTAATTGTGGAAGTAAGTATGCAAATGCATAACTACGTTAGGACCACAGCGAAAACAGGAGGTGTTGTTCGTGGCAAAAAGAATCACACGTATAGCAAAATTAGAATTTATGGCAATGCAAGCAAAACCTGGTGCAGAATTAGCTTCACTTGGAATTAACATGCCAGTATTCACACAACAATTTAATGACGCCACTAAAGATAGAGCTGGAGAAATAGTGCCTGTAGTTATTACAGCTTATGACGATAAATCATGCGATTTCGTTTTAAAAACTACTCCAGCAGCATTTATGCTTAAAAAAGCAGCAGGAATTCAAAAAGGTGCATCTAAATCAGGAACTGAAACAGTTGCAACTATTACAGCAGAAGATATTAAAAAAATTGCTGAATATAAATTACCTGATTTAAATGCAAATACAGTTGAAGCAGCTATGAGAATTATTGAAGGATCAGCTAGAAATATGGGTATAAAAGTTACTGGAATGCCTGAAAAAGAAGGTAAATAGTAATGGCAAAATTAAGTAAAAAATTAAAAGCTGTTAACGAAAAAGTTGACAAAACAAAATTATACTCAATTTCAGAAGCTCTAAAATTAGCTAAAGAAACTTCAATCACAAAATTTGACTCAACTGTAGAAATAGCATTCAACTTAAATGTTGATCCAAGACATGCTGACCAACAAATTAGAGGGGCATTAGTAATGCCTGGTGGAACTGGAAAAACTCAAAAAGTTTTAGTTCTTACAAAAACTAAAGTAAAAGAAGCTGAAGATGCAAAAGCAGACTTCGTAGGAGCAGAAGACTTAATCCAAAAAATAGCAAAAGAAAACTGATTTGATTTCGATGTTATTGTAGCAACTCCAGAAATGATGGCAGAATTAGGAAAAATCGGTAAGGTTTTAGGACCTAAAGGATTAATGCCTAACCCAAAAACTGGAACAGTTACAATGGATGTAGCAAAAGCTTTAGATGAAATTAAAAAAGGTAAAGTAGAATACAGAACTGATAAAGAAGGAAATGTTCACTCAATCTTAGGAAAAGTTTCATTTAATGAAGATAACTTAATGAAAAACTATATAGCTCTTTTAGATGTAATTAAAAAGGCAAAACCTGCAGCAGTTAAAGGTACATATATTAAAAATATATCAATCTCAACTACTATGGGCCCTGGAATCAAAGTTTTAATTGAAAACTAAAATCAAAAACTCACTTAAAGTGAGTTTTTTTTATTCTATAATTATATTGAAAGATGAAGGTAATGATGATGAAATGATGATTTTCTGATTATGATGGCACAATTAATTTAATGCACAATAACTTTATAGATCCTAGAGATTTGGAATTTATAAGAAATTGAATTAAGGATGGAAACAAGTTTGCTATTGCAACTGGTAGAATGGAACATGAAATTAGACCTGTATTAGAGGAAGTTAATATACCTTATGACTATATGATATGCAATAACGGAGCTATTATTTATGAAAAAGATAAGGGAATTATTGAAAATGCAACAATTCCAATGGAATCTAGAGAAGACATAATCAAGATTTTTAAGGAATTAAAAGAACAATATGTTATGGGTTATTGTATAAAAGATGAGAGAAAACCATTTTCAAAAGTTGATGAACCTGAAGTTTATACAAATCCATTTTTAGAACAATATGCACCTTCATATAATAATTTTGAAGAGGGTGAAAATGATATTTTAAATTCTCCAGATCTTAACTTGCTATATTTTTTTGTGGCAGAAGCTGATGTATTGACTGTTAAAACCTTATTAAAAGATAAAATAAAAAAATGTAAAGCTGTAACAACTCATAGAAATGTCATTGAAATTATGAGAGAAGATGTTTCAAAAGCTTATGGAATAAAAAAAATACAGGAAATTAATAATTTTCAAGATTCAGATGTTTATGCAAGTGGTGATGGTGAAAATGATATTGAAATGTTAAAGTTTGCATCAAATTCCTTCGCAATGAGAAAGTGTCAGCCAAAAGTGGATAAAGCGGCAAAAAATATAATAGATAATGTATTTGAAATTGAAAAATTTTTAAAATAATTCAAAAAAGTGCTTGCATTAAAGTAACTTTAATGAAATATACTTAAAAATGAGGAATGTCCTTAAGGGGGGGGTCTGGTATGAAAAAAATTTATATGAATGAATTGGCTAAGATCTTAAATATAAATGAATCTGCTTTAAGATATTATGATTCAAAAGAACTATTGCCAAATATTCAAAGAGACTCAAATAATTATAGGTTTATATTTGAACAAGATATTGAAAGAGCAAATACAGTGATTTGTTTAAAAAAAACAGGTATGCCTTTAAATGAAATAAAAAAATACTTGGATCTTTTAGAACAAGGCAATTCCTCTTTAGAAATAAGATACAAGATGATTTTAAAACAAGAAAAAATGGTCTTAGAAAAAATAGAAGATATCAAAAAACAAGTAGAATTTATAAACTTTAAAAAAGATATTTACGAGAAAAAAATAGAAGAGGAAAAATATGAAAACTAGAAAATTAGGAAAAGATTTAGTTGTTTCTGAAATTGGATTAGGATGTATGGGATTAAGTTTTTCACAACCACCGTTCCCAACAAGAGAAGAGGCTGTTGAATTTATTAGAAAAGCTTATGAAATGGGAGTTACATTCTTTGACACTGCAGAAGTTTATGGTCCGTTTGATAACGAAGAAATTTTAGGAGAAGCTCTAGAGGGGGTTAGAGACAAGGTTGTTATTGCTACTAAATTTGGATTTAGCTACACACCAGATGGTAAAAGAGATGGTGTTGACAGTAGTGAAGGAAATATAAGAAGGGCAATAGAGGGTTCATTAAAAAGATTAAGAACAAATTATATTGACCTATATTATCAACATAGAGTAGATCCTAATGTTCCGATTGAAAATGTAGCTAAATTAATGAAAGAATTTTACGAGCAAGGAAAAATAAAACATTGAGGATTAAGTGAGGCGTCTGCAAATACAATTAGAAAAGCTCATGCTATATTCCCTGTAACTGCCTTACAAAGTGAATATTCACTTTTCTGGAGAGATCCAGAAAAAGAAATAATACCAACATTGGAAGAGTTGGGAATAGGGTTTGTTCCGTTTTCACCTTTGGGGAAAGGTTTCCTTACTGGAACAATAAATCCAGACACAAAATTGGAACCTGGTGATTTTAGATTAAGTGTACCAAGATTTCAGAATAAAGAATATTTAAAAGAAAATTTAAAATTAGTTGATTTTGTAAAGGAGTTGGCAGAAAAGAAAAACACAACACCAGCTGCGATAGCGATTGGCTGAGTTCTTTCTCAAAAAGAATGATTTGTCCCAATCCCTGGAACAAAAAAAATTGACAGACTTAAAGAAAATTTAACAGGAGCTGAAGTTAAATTTACTGATAAAGAACTTTTAGAAATCCAAGAGAGATTGGAAAAAATTGAAATAGTTGGTGATAGATATGGTGCTGACGCTATGAAAATGATTGATAAAAGTTAATAAAAAAATTATGTAGAGACTTAAAGAATATGATATTATATAAGTGCTATTCGTACCGAAGAAAGTAACTGGGATTTTATCCCTTAATTTGTTACCGAGGAATGAAACTACATATACTATTTGTAAGGTTTTCTTACAATGTTTATTGTATTTTTAATTGACCTCGGAATTATCTGAGGTTTTTATTTTGATTTTAAAAAACGAAAGTACAAAAGGAGGTCGTTACGAGTGTCAAACGCAAGACCAGCTCATGCTAAAAAGAATGAGGTAGTTAAAGAAATTGCAGACAGAATCAAAAACTGTAAAGGTATGGCGATTGCTGAATACAAAAATTTAACTGTAGCACAAATGACAGAATTAAGAAACAAAGCTCGTGAACAAGGAATCTTTATTAAAGTTTATAAAGACTCATTATTCAGAAGAGCGGTTGAAGAATTAAAAATTACTGGATTAGATGCTTATTTAGTTCAACAAAATGTTTACATTTTTTCAGACGAAGAAGCTCTATTTCCTGCAAAACTAGTTTCAGAATTTGCAAAAACAAATGAATCACTAGTTCTTAAAGCGGGAATATATGAAGGAAACGTTATGGATACAGCGGCAATTAATGAAATTGCTTCTCTTCCATCAAAAGATGAATTATACTCAATGTTTGCTTCATCACTTATTTACCCATTACGTCAATTTATGTTGACTGTAAAAGAAATAGCAAATACAAAATCAGAATAAATAAACAATTAAGCGTACAAATAGCGATTAATTAAATTAAAAGAAAGAAAATAAGGAGAAAAAATCATGGCAATTACAAAAGACGATATTATTAAAGCTTTAGAAGAAATGAAATTAACTGAATTAAACGATTTAGTTAAAGCAATCGAAGATCACTTCGGAGTTGTTGCAGCAGCTGCAGTTGCAGCACCTGCAGCAGGAGCTGGAGGAGCAGCAGCACCTTCAGAAGTTTCAGTTATGTTAACAAATGCTGGAGGAAACAAAGTTTCAGTTATTAAATTAGTTAAAGAAATGACTGGATTAGGATTAATGGATGCTAAAAAATTAGTTGATGGAACATTACCTGTAGCTATTAAAGAAAACGTAAAAGTTGAAGAAGCTGAAGAAATGAAAAAACAATTAATGGAAGCTGGAGCATCAGTAGACTTAAAATAATAAATTATTTATAATGACCCTAAGGGTCATTTTTTTATATAAGGAGAATAAGTATGTCTAAATCATCAAAAATATATTTTTTAAAAGACTATATAACCAATGAAGGAATAGAGGTTGGCGAGTATACTTATTTTTATAGTTTTAAAAATGAACAAGGACTTAAAGAGTTTCAAAATAGAAATGTTTTATACCACTTTCCAAAAATTTATAATGATAAATTAATTATAGGAAAATTTTGTGCAATAGCAGATGATGTTAAATTTCTTATGAATGGTTCAAATCACAATATGGATGGAATATCAACTTTTCCCTTTGCAATGTTTGATGAATTCGGGGCGAATCATGAATCCCTGACAAAAGTAAATTCCAAGGGTGATACAACTGTTGGCAATGATGTTTGAATTGGTTATGGTGCAACAATAATGCCTGGAATTAAAATTGGCAATGGTGCCATAATAGCTGCAAAATCGGTTGTAACAAAAAATGTAGAACCTTATTCTATTGTTGGGGGAAATCCTGCAAAGTTAATTAGAATGAGATTTGATAAAAATAAAATTAATGAGCTAGAAGACTTGAAATGATGGGATGAAAGTATAGAATCAATAGGTAACATGATAGACAAATTAACTAAATAAGATTAAAAAGGCAAAAAGGTAAACAAAATTGTTTATTTTTTTGCTATTTACTATTGAATTTAAGTGAAAAATAATATAGAATTTGTTTGCGTATGTTTTATTTGAACGGGGGAAATTATTAAATGAAGTACAAAATTAAAAAAATTAATGCGCTTGTGGAAAGACGTGATTATGCAAAAGTATCAGGTGACCTTGAGTTACCCAACCTTATCGAATTACAAACAGACACATTCGAATGATTTAAACAAAAGGGAATAAACGAAGTGTTTGAAGAAGTTTTTCCAGTAGTTTCAGCTGATGGTGACATTGTTTTATCAATGACTGATTGAGAATTTAGAGAACCTAGACTTTCAATTACAAAAGCTAAAGAAGAGTCAAAAATATTTGAAGCTCCTATTTACTCAAACTTATCATTAACTATTCACATGGAAGATGTAGAAGTTTTTAAAGAAGAGATTTCGGGATCAATGGAAACATTCTTAAAAGGATGATTACAAGAAAAATTAGAATCAACTGGTGTTGAATTTAAAGATAGTAAAGGATCACTTTACTTTTTTGAGTTCAAAGGTAAAACTGGTGAAAAAGATACAATTCAAATTGAAATTAAAGATGAAAAGGATGAATTCTATCTAGCAAATATTGACATATACAAAACAGGAGAAGTCTTCTTTGGAGAATTCCCATTAATGACAGATAGAGGAACTTTCGTAATTAATGGTAGTGAAAAAGTAGTTGTTTCACAACTAGTTCGTTCACCAGGAAGTTACTTTAAAGAAGAAATGAACCGTAAAAATGGGGAAATGATTTATTATGCAGACATTATTCCTTCAAGAGGTACATGATTAGAATTTGAATTAGATTCAAAAAAAGCTTTAGATAATAAAGTTACTAATGTTTTTTATGTAAAAATTGATAAATCAAGAAAAACGACTGCCACAAGTTTATTAACAGCCTTCAAAATGCAAAAAGAAGAAATTTTAGACTTGTTTGATAATAACGAAGTAATCTCATCAAGTTATGAATTAGATACTTTAACTGGTGATATTGAAATAGATTACGAAAACCAAGTTCAAGAAATTTATAAAAAAATTCGTCAAGGTGAAACTGCAACAGCTGATGGAGCAAGTAAATACCTATACGGATTATTATTTGACAAAAGAAAATATGATCTTACAAAAGCAGGAAGATTTAAATTGCAACAAAAGTTATCTGTAAAAAACAGATTAATTGGACGTGTTCTTGCCGAAGATATAATTGATGTTAAAGGTAAAGTTGCATTTGCAAAAGGAACTGAAATAACAAAAGATATTTTTGATGATTTGGATAAAGTTCTTGAAGCTGGAGCGATGGTACAAAAAATTAACTTTAATGATGCAATCACTTCAGGTAATGAAATTCAAAAAGTTAAAGTTTTTAAAGACAATGATTTAAGAAACGAAACTGCAACAATTATAGGTATTACAAAAACATCAAGTGATGAATTTGTAAATTTGCCAGATATTATTGCAACCATTTCTTATGCAATTAACTTAATGGATGGAATAGGTGAAATTGATGATATCGATCACTTAGGAAACAGAAGAGTTAGAACTGTTGGTGAATTATTACAAAACCAATTCAGAATTGGTATGATGCGTATTGAAAAGAATGTAAGAGAAAAACTTGCAACATCAAACCCATTCAAAATGAAACCATCAAGTATTATTAATAACAAACCATTAACTGCAATAATTGGAGAATTCTTTAATCTTTCTCAATTATCACAATTCATGGATCAAACTAACCCGTTAGCTGAATTAACAAATAAACGTAGACTAACTGCTTTAGGGCCTGGTGGTCTAAGTAGAGATAGAGCTGCTCTTGAAGTTCGTGACGTTCACCCGTCTCACTACGGAAGAATCTGTCCAATTGAAACTCCTGAGGGACCAAACATTGGATTGATCAACAACTTATCAACTTATGCAAAAATTAACGAATATGGATTTATTGAAACTCCATATAGAAAAGTTAAAAATACAAAAGTTATCTCAGGTGAGTATGAATACTTAACTGCCGATAAAGAAAAAGACTATGTAGTTGCTCAAGCAAATATCAACTTAGCAGAAGATGGAACAATTTTAGATGAACAAGTAGTTGCTCGTTATAGAGGAGATGACATTATGGTTTCTCCAGAAGATGTTGACTATGTTGACGTTTCACCAAAACAAATTGTTTCAATCGCTACATCATGTATTCCGTTCTTAGAAAATGATGACGCCAACCGTGCACTTATGGGTGCGAACATGCAACGTCAAGCTGTGCCTTTAATTAATCCAGAATCTCCAATCGTTGGAACTGGTGTTGAACATGAAGCTGCACGTGACTCGGGAGATGCCATTGTTGCAACTGCTGACGGTATTGTTAAATATGTTGACTCAAAAAGAGTTACTATTGAACAAAAAGATGGAATTAAAACATATGATTTAAACGACTTTAGTCGTTCAAATAATGGTACTGCTATAACTCACTTGCCAATCGTAAAATTGGGAGACAAAGTTAAAGCAAGAGATATCTTAGCTGATGGTCCTTCAATGGAAAAAGGTGAATTGGCCTTGGGACAAAACGTTGTTGTTGCCTTTACAACTTGAAATGGTTACAACTATGAGGATGCTGTTATTGTTTCAGAACGTATCGTAATTGACGATAGATTTACTTCTATCCACATTGATGAATACACAATCGAAAGAAGACAAACAAAACAAGGTCCTGAAGAAATCACTAGAGACATTCCGAATATTTCAGAAGTAAGTAAAAAATACTTAGACGAAGATGGAATTGTAGCTATTGGATCAGAAGTTAAAGTTGGAGATATTTTAGTAGGTAAAGTTACTCCAAAATCACAAACTCAATTATCACCTGAAGATAAATTGTTACACGCAATCTTTGGTGAAAAATCAAGAAATGTAAAAGATAACTCATTAAGAGTACCAAATGGTGGAGAAGGAATTGTTAAATCAATTAAACGTTTCTCAAGAGCTGATGGTCACGATTTACCAGCAGATATCTTAGAAATTATTAAAGTTTACATCGTTCAAAAACGTAAAATTCAAGAGGGAGATAAAATGGCTGGACGTCATGGTAACAAAGGTGTTATCTCAAAAATCTTACCTGTTGAAGACATGCCACATATGGAAGACGGAACACCAGTTGACATTATGTTAAACCCACAAGGGGTTCCTTCACGTATGAATATTGGACAAGTATTGGAAATCCACTTAGGTATGGCTGCTAAAAAACTTGGAATTAAAGTTAATACACCTGTTTTTGAAGGGGTTAAAGAACAAGAATTACAAGATATTATGGAAGAAGCTGGAATGGATAACTATGGAAAAGTTACATTAGTTGATGGAAGAACTGGAGAAGCATTTGATAAACCAATTTCTGTTGGGGTTATGTACATGCTAAAACTTTCTCACATGGTTGATGACAAACTACATACAAGAAATATCGGTCCATACTCATTAATTACTCAACAACCGTTAGGTGGAAAAGCACAAAACGGGGGACAAAGATTCGGGGAAATGGAAGTTTGAGCACTTGAAGCTTATGGTGCTGCTTACACATTGCGTGAAATCTTGACTATTAAATCAGATGATATTAAAGGTCGTATTAAAACTTACGAATCAATCGTTAGATCAAAACCAATTCCAAAACCAGGAATTCCAGAATCATTTAACGTTCTTACAAAAGAAATTATGGGTCTAGGATTTGATATGCATATGATCGATGAAGAAGGAAATAAAGTACAAATAAATGCTTATGATGACGATGATGAATTTGAAATTGATACAGAATTATTAGATGGTGATTCATCATTTAATGATGCAGATATCAAAGACTACGTTGAAACAAGCGAAGATGATGAAATTACTTTCGAAGAAGAAAGTATAGAAGAATAATAAGGAGAAGTTTTTAAAATGAAAAATTCAAACAAAAGAATGATTAAAATCGAACTAGCTTCTCCAGACGTAATCAGAAGCTGATCACGTGGTGAAGTTACAAAACCAGAAACAATTAACTACAAAACATTAAAAACAGAAAAAGAAGGTCTATTCGACGAAAGAATTTTTGGACCAACTAGAAACTATGAATGTACTTGTGGTAAATATAAAAAAGTAAAAAACAAAGGAAAAATTTGTGAACGTTGTGGTGTAGAAATTACAGAATCAATCGTTAGACGTGAAAGAATGGGTCACATTGAGTTAGAAGAACCAGTTACTCATATCTGAATGTTAAAAGTAGCTCCTTCAAGAATTGCTTCAATTTTAGATTTAAAAACTAAAGAAGTTGAAGAAGTTGTTTACTTTGTAAGTTACATCGTTTTAGATCCAGGGAACTCAAAACACCTTAAAAAAGGTATGGTTTTAGACCTTGGTAATGCTAAATCAAGTGCAAAAACAAGAGAAAAATTATTAAAAACTCTTGAAGATATAAGAGCTGGAATTGAACCAGACTCATTTGCATGAAAAAGAGCAGATAACTTAATTAATCAATTAAGAACTCCAAGTACTCCATTCTCAATGGATGAAGCATCAACTTTCATTTCAAGATACATCAATGCTAAATTTGGAATCGGAGCAAGCGCTATCGAAGACTTATTAAAAAACATTGAATTAGATAAAGAAATTGAAAAAATAAGAGAAGACTTAAAAGAGAAAAAAGGTTCATCTGAACAAAATAAACTAATGAAACGTCTTGAAGTATTAGATTCATTAAAAAAATCTCAATCAAGACCAGAATGAATGGTATTACATGTAATTCCAGTAATTCCACCAGACATTAGACCAATCATCCAATTGGATGGGGGTAGATTTACTACTTCAGAAATTAACGACTTATATAGAAGAATCATTATTAGAAATGAACGTCTAAAAAAAGTTAAATCAATGGGTGCACCAAGTATTATTGTTAACAACGAAAAACGTATGTTACAAGAAGCTGTTGATGCATTATTAGACAATGAACGTAAACCAAGACCAGTTACTGGTAAAGACAAACGTCCATTAAAATCATTAACATCAATCTTAAAGGGAAAACAAGGAAGATTCCGTCAAAACCTTTTAGGAAAACGTGTTGACTACTCAGGTCGTTCGGTTATTGCTATTGGACCAGACTTAAAAATGTACCAAGCAGGTATCCCAAGAGATATGGCTATTACATTATTTAAACCATTTATCATTAAGAGATTACAAGAAAAAGATCTTGCCGAAAACGTAAAAGTAGCAGAAAAAATGATTTTAACAAACGATGCTAAAGTTTGAGATATCTTAGAAGAAGTTATTAAAGATAGACCGGTATTATTAAACCGTGCTCCTACACTTCACCGTTTAGGTATTCAAGCATTCGAGCCAAAACTAGTTAAAGGTAAAGCAATTAGACTTCACCCATTAGTAACTACAGCTTTCAACGCCGACTTCGACGGGGACCAAATGGCTGTTCACTTACCAATTAGTGATGAAGCTGTTGCCGAAGCAAGAGCGCTTATGTTAGGTTCAAAAGCGATTCTTGGACCAAAAGATGGTAAACCTATCGTTACTCCTACTCAAGATATGATTTTAGGAAACTATTACATCACCACTGAGGAAAAAGGTGTTGAAGGTGAAGGTACATTATTTGCGAACTATCAAGAAGTGAAAATTGCTTATGAAACTAACTCAGTTTCATTAAATGCAATTGTTGCAATGCCAGTTAGCGAATTAAAAAACAAAAAAATATCTGATAAACACAAAGATAAATTCTTAATTACAACAGTTGGTAAAATATTCTTTAACCAAATGTTTGTTGAAGAATTCCCATGAATTTCTAATTCAAACATTAATAATGCGGAAGATGAAATTGAAAAATTCATAGTTGATGGAAACACTGATATCAGAAGTTACATCATGAATGAATATGAAGCTCAACAACCAATTAAGAAAAAGGAACTATCATCAATTATTGAAAGATACTTCAAATTATATGGGGCACAAAAAACTGCTCAAATGTTAGATAACATGAAGGACTTAGGATTCAAATTTTCTTCAAAATCAGGAACAACAATCAGTGCAGCTGACGTTGTTGCTTATACAGAAAAATTTGATGAGTTCAAAGTTGCAGATGAAAAAGTGGCACAAATCACTGAATTCTACAACATGGGTATGTTAACAAGAACTGAGAAAAAACGCCGTGTAATTAACGTTTGATCACAAGTTAAGGATAAAATCCAAAACAGACTTGAAGATGTTCTTAAAAAGGACCCAAAAAACCCTGTATTTGTTATGGCTGATTCAGGAGCTCGTGGTAACGTATCTAACTTCACACAGTTGGTAGGTATGAGGGGACTTATGAATGACCCTAAAGGGGACATTAAAGAAATTCCAATTAAATCATCATTCCGTGAAGGACTAACTGTTTCAGAATACTTTATTTCTACCCACGGGGCAAGAAAAGGTATGGCTGACGTTGCCTTAAAAACAGCCGATTCAGGTTACTTGACAAGAAGACTTGTTGATATTTCACAAGAAATCATTGTTACTGAAGAAGACTGTAAAACAACAAAAGGTTTCGATGTTCACTCAATTATAGAAACAAAACACGATAACATAATCGTGCCTTTAAAAGACAGATTAGTTGGAAGATTCACTTTCAATGACGTTGTTGATGCAAAAGGAAAAACAATCGTTGAAGCTAACACTTTAATTACATTAGCATTAGCAGATGATATTATTAATGCTGGAGTTGAGGAAGTTCAAATTAGAACTGTACTAACATGTGACACAAACCGTGGTGTATGTAGAAAATGTTATGGTGTTAACTTAGCAACTGGAGAAATCGTTACAATCGGTGAACCAGTTGGGGTTATTGCCGCTCAATCAATTGGTGAACCTGGTACTCAGCTAACTATGCGTACTTTCCATACCGGAGGGGTTGCTGGGGGAGCAGATATTACACAAGGTTTACCTCGTATTAAAGAATTACTTGACGTTACAAACCCTAAAGGTTCAATTGCTATAATTTCACAAATCGATGGAGTTGTAAAAGAAGCAAAAGAAGAAGAAGGAATAATTACAATTGTCGTTTCATCTGATCAAGATGAAAGAAAATACAAATCACAATACGGAGCTATTTTAAGAGTAGCGGAAGGTGAAGTTGTAACTCGTGGTCAAAAATTAACTGAAGGTGCAATAAACATTAAAGAATTATTAGAAGTTGCAAGAATTGAAGACGTACAAAACTATATCTTAAAAGAAGTACAAAAAGTTTATCGTCTACAAGGGATTGAAATTTCAGATAAGTATATTGAAATTATTGTTAAACAAATGTTGAATAAAGTTAAAATTATTGACTCAGGAGAAACCGAATTACTTCCAGGAGAAGTTATTTCATCTAGAACATTCAGAACAGAAGTGAAAAATGCAATTATGGCAGGTAAAAAACCTCCTCTTGCAAAACACGTTATCTTTGGTATTAAAAAAGCACCACTTGAATCAGATTCATGATTATCAAGTGCATCATTCCAGGATACAGCAAGAGTTCTTGTAAAAGCAGTTATCAAAGGAAAAGTTGATAAACTTGAAGGATTAAAAGAAAACATTATGTTAGGAAACTTAATCCCAGCAGGAACTGGATTAACTGGTAGTGCAGATATTATCAAAAAAGGTAAAGAAACTTACGATTCAGAATACTAGAAAAAAGGTGGTAACACCTTTTTTTGTTTTTCTTTACTAAGAAAATAGTGTATATTCATTTAGAGGAGGATTCTTAAAATGAAAATTTTTATAGGAAACGACCATGCAGCTGTTGAAATGAAAAATAAGATAGTTGAATTTTTAAAAGAACAAGGTCATGAAGTTGTAAACATTGGAACAGACTCTAATGATTCAGTGGATTATCCTGACTTTGGAAAAGAAGTTGCACAAAAAGTTGTGCAAGAAAATACATTAGGAATAGTAATTTGTGGAAGTGGTATTGGAATATCGATAGCTGCAAATAAAGTAAAAGGGGCTAGAGCAGCGCTTTGCTACGAAGATCAAACAGCGATGTTAGCAAGAGAGCACAACAATGCAAACATATTAGCTCTTGGAGCAAGATTTATTGCAAACGAAAAAGCAATTAGATTGGTGGATATTTTCTTAAATGCTGAATTTGAAGAAAGACACGCAAATAGAGTTGAAAAATTAAATAACCAATAGGAGAGATAAAATGGCATTTACAATTATAAAACACCCCTTAATTCTTGATAAATTAACAAGAATGAGAAGAGAAGAAACATCATCAAAAGACTTTAGAGAAAATCTAAATGAAATAGGTCAATTAATGGTATATGAAATATTTAGAGACGTACCTTTAACTGAAATAGATATTAAAACACCTGTTGTTGAGACTAAGGGTTTCACTCTTGATATACCTGTGGTTTTGGTTCCTATTATCAGGGCTGGTTTGGGTATGACTGAAGGAATACAAAGATTAGTTCCTACTTCAAGAATTGCTCACATAGGACTTTATAGGGATGAAGAAACTTTAGAGCCTGTTCAATACTTTGCAAAAACTACAAAAGATATTGAATCAAGTTATGTTATTGTTGTTGACCCTATGTTGGCAACTGGTGGTAGCGCATCAAAAGCTATAGAAATTGCAAAAAGTTGAGGAGCAAAACAAATAAAATTTGTTTGTCTTGTTGCTGTTCAAGAGGGTGTGGATAGAATAATTAAAGACCATCCGGATGTAGATATTTACACAGCTAGTTTGGACCCTATTTTAAATGATCGTGGATATATTGTTCCTGGTCTTGGTGATGCTGGAGATAGAATATTTGGTACAAAATAGACAATTTTATTGTCTATTTTTTTATTTAAGAAGATAATTTTAATAGATTTTGTAAATTAATAGGAGTATTATTATTTAGATGGAACTTAATAGGGGTGAAATTGTGTTGTTTAAAAATAAAAAAACAATTATAAGCTTATCTCTAATTTCAATGATTCTAGTTTTATTAACCATTCTTACTTTATTGAAAGTTATTGATTATACATTTATTACAGGTTATCTTTTAGGGACTTGTTTTGTGTATTTATCATTTATATTTATGAATTTATCTATAAAAAACTTGACTATAAACTTAAACCCATTTAATTTTATATTTTTTTCAATATTAAGAATTGGATTCTACATCGTTCCATTCCTTATAAGTATTTATTTACCAATTGCATTCAATGTCTACGGATTGCTAATTGCTTTTGTTATAAATTGAATTCCTTCAATTTTTTTAAAAAGTAAAAGTAAGTAAGTTTTTATATGGTAACCAAAAAATAAAAAGGAGGTTCTTATGTTCCTTGCTGATGAAGAAGGTATGATGGATGTTTGAAATAAAATAACACCTCAACTTTTATCTATCCTATTAACTTGCATTATAATTTGTACATTTTGTATAGTTTATAATGTTAAGATCAGAAACTATAAAGAGGATAAAAAACTCACAGGCTTTTTAGTTTTAACGGAAATGTTTATTACGAAAGTGGAAAACATGGTTGTTACAATTATGGGAAAAGCTCACAGAAAATTAACACCATATATTATGTATTTATTTATGTACATAATGGTTTCTTCGATAGTTGCTTTAATTGGAATAGAGCCTTTAACTAGTTCTTATACAGTAACATTCTCAATGGCGATAGTTACTTTTTTAGGAATTTATTATTATGGATTGAGATATCAGAAACTAGCTTTCTTTAAAAGGTATTATAATCCAATAGAAATTATTGGACAATTTGTTCCATTAATTTCACTATCATTCAGGTTATTTGGAAATATTCTTGGAGGATCAATTCTATTAGGTTTACTTTATGGAATGATGTTAAATCTTCAAGGTAACATATTTTACCCAAGTGGTCCTGGAATGGAATGAGATAACAAATTAAGTTACTGATGATCAGGATTTAATATATTTACAGTTATTTCGCTTCCGTGATTACATTTATACTTTGACTTGTTTGACGGAGCAATTCAATCAATTGTCTTTTCAATGTTAACTCTTTCATATTGATCTGGAGCCAAAAATGGTGAAAGTGCAAATGAAGGAAAAGAAAAATTAGAAAGATAATTTTAAAAGGAGAAAAAGAATATGTTTATAGAAACACTTACAACATTAACGGTAACAATGGGTGGTAACTTTATATCAGTTATGCCAATATACTCAACTTTATTTATGTTTTTAACTGTGTCTGAGGATCATCCAGATTCAATAGCAATAGGATTAAAATTATTGGGTGCAGGTCTTACTGGAACAGGTATGATCGGAGCGTCAGTTGGACAAGGTATGGTTGGTTATGGTGCTTGTATCGCAATTGGTAGAAACCCAGAAACAGCACCAAAAATTACTTCAACATTAATTATTACAGCAGGATTTTGTGAATCTGGAGCTATCTATGCTTTAGTTGTTGCTATCTTGTTAATCTTTGTGGCATAAGAAAGGTGTGAAGTTTATGCTTTTAGTAGCAGGAGTTCCTAATATTATAGAAGGACTTTTTCCTAACTTAGCTAATTTTATTGCACATATTTTATCAACAATAGTTATTTTGATATTGCTAACAAAATTAGTTTACAAACCTTTTAGGGAAATGATCAAAGAACGCAGAAAAAAAATTAATGAGCTGTTAGATGATGCTGCTGCAAAACAAGCAAAAGCTAACAGAAACAATAAAGAGGCTTCTAAGTTTTTAGATTCTGCAAAAGAGGAATCTAAACAAATCATTAACACAGCAAAACTTTCGGCAGATACATTAAAATTAGAAATAATTGAAAATGCGAGAACTGAGGCAAGCAACATTCAAACTCACGCTAAAAAAGCGATTGACTTTGAAAGAAATGAAATGCAAGAACAATTAAGACAAGAAGTTATTGACCTAGCATTTGTTGCAGCTGAAAAATTAATGAATGAAAATATTTCAAAAGAAAAAAATGAAAAAATGATTGAAGACTTTATAAAAGGTTTAGATTAATTAAATGTTGAAACAATCTTTAATTAACAACTGAGCAACTGCAATTTGTGAAATTGCAAAAGAGGAAAATAAAGTTCAAACATTTACAGAAACATTAGAGGACTTGAGTAAAATTTTTGAGTCTAATGAAGAAGCTATAATTTTTTTATCAAATAAATTTATACCTTTAGAAAAAAGAATAAATTTTGTTGATGATATCTTTAAAAAAGAAATTGATGTATTAATTTTAAACTGTTTGAAATTAATAGTGGAGAGAGAAAGTTTCTCATCAGTAAATTATATTTTACAGTCAACTATTAAAAAACTTTGAGAGAGTTTGGAAATTAAAAAGGGAATAGTTTATTCTACAATTGAAATTGATAAAAAATTTATTTCAATAATGGAAGAAAAAATAAACAAAAAGATTAATCAAAAAATCAAATTAGAAAATAAAATAGACAACTCATTAATTGCAGGAATAAGAATTGAAGTTGCCAACAATGTTTTTGACTATTCTTTAAAAGGAAAAGTTGAAGATATGAAAAATAGTATTTTAGAAAATAGAAAATAGAGGCGATAGCATGTCACTTAAAATAAATGAAATATCTGAAGTTATCAAAAAACAAATAAAAGAATATGGTAAACAAGTTATTGAATCACAAGAAGGTACTGTTGCAAGTATCGGTGATGGTGTTGCTCTATTATTCGGCTTAGATGATGTAATGATGGGTGAACTTTTAATTTTCTCAAAAGATATTTATGGAATGGCACTTAATTTAGAAGAGGGTGCTGTTGGTGCTGTTATCATTGGTGATGATTCAAAAATTCGCCAAGGTGATAAAGTAACCAGAACTGGAAAAGTGGTTGAAACACCAGTTGGAGATCAATTACTTGGAAGGGTTTTAAATGGTATTGGAATGCCAATTGATGGAAATGGTCCTTTGAATAATGAAAAATTTTCACCAGTTGAAAAAATGGCCTCGGGAGTTATGTCAAGAAAATCAGTTAACGAACCAATGGAAACAGGAGTTCTTGCTATAGACTCAATCATTCCAATTGGAAAAGGTCAAAGAGAATTGATTATTGGAGATAGACAAACAGGTAAAACTGCGATCGCAATTGATGCGATAATTAATCAACAAGGTAAAAATGTTAAGTGTGTATATGTTGCAATTGGACAAAAAGAATCAACAGTTGCACAAGTTGTTGAGAAATTAAAACAAGCTGGAGCAATGGAATACACAACAGTTATTTCTGCTTCTGCAAGTGAGTCATCTCCTATGCAATACATTTCACCTTATACAGGAGTATCGATTGCTGAAGAGTGAATGTCAAAAGGTGATGATGTTTTAATTGTGTATGATGATTTATCAAAACATGCAATTGCTTACAGAACTTTGGCTTTACTTTTAAGAAGGCCACCGGGTCGTGAAGCATATCCTGGAGATGTTTTCTACTTACACTCAAGATTGCTTGAAAGAGCTGCAAGAGTGAATGAAAATTTTGGAGGGGGAAGTATCACTGCACTTCCCATTATTGAAACTCAAGCTGGGGATATCTCTGCCTACATTCCTACAAATGTTATTTCAATTACAGACGGACAAATATTTTTATCAGAACAATTATTTAACTCAGGTATAAGACCTGCTGTAGACACTGGTTTATCGGTTTCAAGAGTTGGATCATCAGCTCAAATAAAAGCTGTTAAGCAAGTGGCGGGGACTTTAAAACTCGAGCTGGCACAATATTATGAATTACAATCATTTGCAAAATTTGGAAGTGACTTAGATGAAACTACAAAAGAAACTTTAAGTCATGGTCAAAAAATTGTTGAGTTATTAAAACAAAGACAGTACAAACCAATTTCACAAATTGATCAATCAATAATATTATTGGCTATAAAAGAAAGAATTATAAAATGGTTACCACTAAATGAAATGGTTAATTTTAAAGAAGAAATAATAAACCACTTCGAAAATGACAAAGATGCGAAAGCATTAAGGAAATTATTAACAACAGAAAAAGAGTTTAGCGATAAACTTTATTCTGACATTAAATCACAAATCATAACTATTTTAAAAGTTATGACATCAAAAATAAAAGGTTATGAAGCAGCTGATTTTGGTAAGATAGAAGAATTTAATAAATTAAAATAGTATGCCAAATTTAAGTGAACTAAAAACCGAAATAAGTAATATAAAAGATATTGGAAAAATAACAGGAGCAATGGAATTAGTTGCAACTGCAAAATTAAAAAAAATATCTAAAAGAATGGGAAACATTCAAACCTACTTAGATGAAGTTTATGAAGTTTTTAATTATATTATTTCTCACTCTGAGGATTCAATATATTTAAAAAAGCAAAACCAAAAACCAGCAAATACTTTATGAATTGTTATTGGATCTAACCTGGGATTATGTGGAGGTTACAATTCAAATGTTTTTAAAGTATTGAAACCTTTAATAAATAAAAAAGCAGATAGTGTTGTTGCTATTGGTTCAAAGGTTGTCAACTTTTGTAAATCAAATGGTATTAACGTTAAAGAGGAATTTACAAACATTGATGTAGATTTTTCAAACGAACATTCTAGAAAAATCGCCGTTAACTTATTGGATTACTTTATAAAAAAAGAATTTGAAGAAATAAAAATTGTATACACAAAATTTATTAACAACGTTACTTTTGAACCGAAAGTTTTAGATATGTTTCCGATAGAAAAAAAAATAGAAGATAAAGAATCACATGAAGATGTAATCTTAGAACCAGATCCAGAAACAGTTTTAACAACAAGTGTTTCAATGTATTTAAACACAATTTTATTTGGCACTGTAATTGAATCACAAGTTTCAGAACAAGCAAGTAGAAGAATGGCTATGGAAGCTGCAAATAAAAATGGTAAAGAGCTTTCAGAAAATTTAAGTGTTATGTTTAATAGAAAAAGACAAGAGAACATTACACAAGAAATCAGTGAAATCATTGGTGGAGCGAATGCTCAAAATGAAGATTAGAGGTAATAATCATGACAGAAAAAACTACACAAGGTAAAGTCGTTCAAGTAATGGGACCTGTTGTTGACGTTAAGTTTAAACAAGAGGATATGCCAAAACTTTACAACACAATCGAACTAGACAACAATGGAACTAAATTAGTTTTAGAAGTTGTTCAACACATTGGGGATGACTTGGTTAGAACCATAGCTATGGGTCCAACTGAAGGTTTGATTAGAGGTGTTATTGGAACAAATACAGGAAGCCCAATCAGTGTACCTGTTGGTGAAAAGGTTTTGGGAAGAATGTTTAATGTTCTTGGTGATCCAATTGATGACAAACCCGAAGTTGAAGGTGAAAGAATGCCTATTCACAGACTTGCACCAAGTTATGATGAACTTGCTACTTCTGCTGAAATTTTGGAAACTGGAATTAAAGTTGTTGACTTAATGATGCCCTTTGCTAAAGGTGGAAAAATTGGATTATTTGGTGGAGCTGGAGTTGGTAAAACAGTTTTGGTTCAAGAATTAATTAATAACGTTGCCAAAGCTCATGGTGGAATTTCTGTTTTTGCTGGAGTTGGTGAAAGAACAAGAGAAGGTAATGACCTTTACTTTGAAATGATAGATGCTGGTGTTATTGATAAAACTTCATTGGTATTTGGGCAAATGAATGAACCTCCCGGAGCAAGAATGAGAGTTGCTCTAACTGGTTTAACAATTGCAGAATATTTTAGAGATGTTAAAAATCAAGATGTTCTATTATTTATTGATAACATTTTTAGATTCACTCAAGCTGGTTCAGAAGTATCTGCTCTACTTGGTAGAATGCCTTCGGCTGTTGGTTATCAACCAACACTTGCAACTGAGATGGGAGCGCTTCAAGAAAGAATTACTTCAACTCAAAAGGGTTCAATTACATCTGTTCAAGCAGTTTATGTTCCTGCCGATGATTTAACTGACCCGGCACCAGCAACAACTTTTGCACACTTAGATGCAAGAGTTGTTCTTGATAGAACAATTGCTTCATTAGGAATTTATCCAGCTATTGATCCATTGAACTCAAGTTCAAGAATGTTAGATCCACAAATCGTTGGAGAAAATCATTATCAAATAGCCTTAAAGGTTCAAGAAACTTTACAAAAATATAAAGAACTTCAATCAATAATTGCTATTCTTGGTATGGAAGAACTTTCAGAAGAAGATAAAATTGTTGTTAATAGAGCTAGAAAAATTAGAAACTTCATGTCACAACCATTTACTGTTGGAGAAAAATTCACTGGTAGAAGCGGAAAATATGTTCCTGTTTCTGAAACAATCAGTTCATTTGATTCAATATTAAAAGGTGAGCTGGATCATATACCAGAAGTATTATTTATGTATGCGGGTTCTGTAAAAGAAGTTATTGAAAGATATAGCGACAAAAAATAATGGAACTTACTAAATTAAAAATAATAACTCCAGAAGGTATATACATAGATGATTTAAAAGTTGAATCAGTTAGCGTGAGAACTGCCGATGGACAAGTTACTGTCTTTGCAAATCACTCACCAATAGTTTCTACATTGCTTATTGGTGATATGAAATATGAACTTAACGGTACTTCTAAGTACATACACTTACATAGAGGTATTTTGCAAGTTTCAAAGGAACAAGTAAAAATTTTAACTCAAAGATTATACGAAGTTGATGAACAAGGTCGCAGATTAAAATAGTTCAATTGAACTTGGTATTCACCATGAACAAGAACAAATAAGAAAACATGAACAAAATAGGTAACTTTAAAAAGTTATAAAAAGTGTTGCATAGCAAGATTAACCTATATATAATTAAGACATCCAGGACTTTCATTTGGCCTAGGGGTGTTTGAAATTAACACATTACGAGATCTTT
This sequence comes from Spiroplasma monobiae MQ-1, assembly GCF_002865545.1. Taxonomy (NCBI): domain Bacteria; kingdom Bacillati; phylum Mycoplasmatota; class Mollicutes; order Entomoplasmatales; family Spiroplasmataceae; genus Spiroplasma; species Spiroplasma monobiae. The sequence continues at coordinate 56,371 of NZ_CP025543.1, forward strand.
ACCCCACCGAAAGGTGATGGGTTTTTATTTAGAAATAAAAAAGCAGAACTAAGAAGTTGATTCTTGTTCTGCTTTTCTTTTTTCTCTGTAAGCCAGTTGTCTTTGCACTTTATCCTCAATCATTTTTGTGAATGCTCACATTTTCTCTCTTTTTAAGAACCCCATAAATCTAACATAGTTTATCCTTAATGGTTTAAAATTGATTCTTCCAATTTCGACATTTTTTAATATTCTAGTTATTTGTTTATTCATTAAAACTTGTTCTCTACATTGTTCAAGTTTTTTTCTTTGTTCCTCAGGAAAGTCGTTTAAGTTTTTAAATACATTTTCAACACAACCATATTTAGAAATTAATTTTGTTGCTGTATTATAATGCATGCCCCTAACGCCTTTAATATTATCTGATTGATCTCCTAATAAAGATTTTATGTCTGGAATTTGACATGGTTTACAACCAAATTTTTCATAAACTTCTTTAGCTGTAATTATTTCTTGTTTACACTTTTTGGATTGCTGTGAAACGATTCTTACATCATCAGATACTAATTGATAAGTATCTTTATCATTTGAAACAATATCAACTTGATAACCTAGTTTAACTGCAATTCTAGCAATTGTTCCCATAATGTCATCACCCTCAAATGAAACCTTTTCATATCAAGGTATATTAGCTGATGTTAAAAAATCCCTTACTAATTGCATTTGTGGAATTAAATCTGATGGTGTCTCTTTTCTTGTAGCTTTATATTCTGGATATATTTCTTTTCTTCAACATTCTTTACCAACATCAAAAGTTACAATAACTGTATGATATTCGTTTGATTGAACTAGTTGAAAAATGTTTGCTACAAAAACGTAAACTGCATTTATTAAAACACCTTCTCTGTTCATTGCCACTTTTTTTCTTTTTAAACTTCCATAATAACCCTTATGAAGAAGGTGATATCCATCGATGATTACCACTTTTTTCTTATCCATTGTTGCTCTCCTTTTAATAATACCCTTGTACTTTTTTTATGATTTTAATTTTACTTTTTATTGGATCAAGTTTTTCCATCTGATCCAATTTTAGTTTTGCATAAACCAAATCATCGATGTAGTTGTATTTAATTTCGCTTGCTATATTTTTTAAGCTTGAACTTATAGTTTTAATATCAGATATATTAAAAATAATCTCTAGATTATAAAGAAATTCCAATTGTTTGGTGTTCAACTCTTTTAACATCTCTATTGCAAGATGGCTATATGCTTTTTGTAATCCACCAGTTCCTAGTTTAATTCCACCATAGTATCTTATTACTAAAATAACTATATTGGTTAGATTGTTGACTTCAATTAACTTAAGCAATGGTTCTCCGGCTGTTCCATTGGGTTCGCCATCATTATTATAACCATAAGTTAATTTTTCATCGCCACACCTGTAGGCATAACAATTATGAGTTGCGTTTTTATCGCTGAATTTTTTAATAAAGATATCCAACTCTTCTTTATCTTTGACTTTTGAAATATAGGTAATGAATTTAGATTTTTTTATTGTGAAATTTCTTTCTACAACTTTTTCATCGTTTAATATTCTTAAAAATATCATAACTTTAACCATTAATAATAATACCTTGTAATTGGTAAAAAACATATATTATTTGCTATATTCTTTTAAAAGTGTTAATCTCTTGAAAAGGGAGACAACAATATGCAAGATAAAAAAGTAATTAATGATTTTTATGAAGCTTTTAAAGCCGGGGATGCTAACAAAATGGTTGGTTTATATTCTCCAAAAGCAACTTTTAAGGACCCTATGTTTGGAGACTTGAATTATGAAGAAGCAAAATTTATGTGAATAATGCTTGTTTCAACAAGAGCAACTTCACAATTTGAATTAAATTATACTGTTGAAGAACACAAAGGAAAAATAGTTGTTATTTGAAAAGCAACATATTTATTTGGAGATAAAAAAAGAAAAGTTATTAACATTGTAACTTCAAAAATGGAAACCGAAGACGGTTTAATTACAAAGCATGTTGATAGTTTTAATTTTAAAAGATGAGCAAAACAAGCTATTGGCTTTTCTGGTTTGTTATTTGGTAATGCTAAATGATTTAGAAAAAAAGTTAGCGATGGAGCAAAAGAAAAATTATATAAATTTATGGATTATATGAAATCTCAACAAGCAGGAAAATAAAAAGACCTTTAATATAAAGGTTTTTTTATTTATAAATATTGGCTAGATACCTTTATATTTGGCGTCTTTCATTGTATAATGATTAAGATTTTTGACTTAATAAAAAAGGAGTAGTTTTAATGGCAAGAGATAAAGCGATAATTAAAAAGCATGGTAAAACAGCTGATGAAATTATCTCACTAGAATCAGTTTATGAAAAATTGAGCGATTCTGATTTAGCAAATAAGACACAAGAATTTAGAGATAGATTAGAAAAGGGTGAAACTCTTGACGATCTATTGGTTGAAGCTTTTGCGGTAGTTAGGGAAACTGCATTTAGAGTTTTAAAGATGAGAGCTTATAGAGTCCAACTTATTGGAGCAATAATATTGCATGAAGGTGACATAGCAGAAATGAGAACTGGTGAAGGTAAAACTTTAACTGGTCTTTTTCCTGCTTATCTAAATGCTCTTTCAGGACTTGGGGTTCACGTAGTTACGGTAAATGAATACTTATCACAAAGGGATAGTGAAATAAATGGTCAAGTATATAACGCTTTAGGTTTGACTGTTGGTTTAAATGGAAGAGATTTATCAAAGGAGCAAAAGAGAAACGCCTATGCTCAAGACATCACATATACAACAAATGCAGAGTTAGGATTTGATTATTTAAGAGATAATATGGTTTACCGTTTAGAACAAAAAGTTCAAAGAAAACTAAACTTTGCAATTATTGATGAGGCCGACTCAATATTAATTGATGAGGCAAGAACCCCTCTAATTATTTCCGGGGGAAGCCAAAATAGAATTAATATGTATAAAGCAGCCGATGGTTTTGCAAAAACTTTGGATGAAAACAAAGATATTGAAATGGATTTAGAATCAAAACAAGTTTACTTAACTGATTCTGGTATTAAAAAAGCTCACAGTTTTTTCAGTATAGAGAATTTATTTGATTTTAGAAATACAGAATTATTTCACTTAATAATGAATGCCTTAAAAGCTTTGTTCACATTTAAACTTGAAGTTGAATACACCGTTCAAGATAACGAAATAATTTTAATTGATCAATTTACTGGAAGAACTATGCCTGGTAGAGCTTATAGTGATGGTTTACAACAAGCACTACAAGCAAAAGAGGGTGTTGAAATAGAAGAAGAAACAACAACGCTTGCAACAATAACATACCAAAACTTCTATAGGCTTTACAATAAATTATCAGGTATGACCGGTACTGCAAAAACTGAAGAGGAAGAATTCTTAAAGATTTATAATACAAGAGTTATTGTCTGTCCTACCAACAAACCAATAATAAGAAAAGATGAACCCGACCTAACTTTTGGTACTACACATGCGAAATTAAAACATTTAGTAAGAGATTTAGAAGAAGTTGTTCAAGCGGGTAGACCTGTATTGATTGGTACAACTTCTGTGGAATCTTCAGAACAAGTTTCTCGCTATCTAGAAAAAGCTGGTTTAAAATTTGAAATGATTAATGCAAAAAACCACCACAGAGAAGCAGAGATTGTTGAAAAAGCTGGACAAGTTGGATCAATAACTCTTGCAACTAATATGGCCGGTCGTGGAACAGATATCAAACTATCTCGTGAAGCAAGAGAAAATGGTGGATTATTTGTTATGGGTATAGAACGTAACGAGGCAAGACGTATTGATAATCAATTGCGTGGTAGAGCTGGAAGACAAGGAGATCCTGGTAGTTCAAGATTTTACATCTCAATGCAAGATGAATTGATGGTCAGATTCTCTTCAGAAAAACTAAGACAAATGTTTTTAAAGCTTGGTGATGACTACATAAACTCAAAAATGTTTACAAGAGCAATTACTAATGCGCAAAAAAAACTAGAAGGTTTAAACTTCGATCAACGTAAGAATGTTTTAGATTATGATAATATTCTTTCACAACAACGAGAAGCTATTTATGCTCAAAGAGATTCAATTTTAGAACAAGAAACTTTAAAGGTTGTTCTTTCAAGATTTCAATACACAATAGCTTTTGAAATGGTTGAAAGAAATTCTGAACTTGTTCGCGGAGAAAGAACAATAAGCATTCCTTCTTTAATACAGGAAATAAACGGTAAATTTGTTTTTGAAGGAGCCTTATCGGAATCTGATTTTGTAGGATTAGAAAAACAAGAAATTGCAAAAAAAATATCACAAAACATGATGGAATATTATTTATCAAAAACTTCAGCTGTTCCAGAAGAAGTTATAAGTGAAATGGAAAGAAGAACTATTCTTCAAACTCTAGATCATCATTGACAAAAACATATTAACTTAACTCAAAAACTTAGAAGTGGTATTTATCTGCAACAATATGCACAGAACAACCCATTACATGAGTATGTTGAAGAATCGGCAAGATTATTTAACAAAATGAAAGTTATGATTGCAGAAGAAACAATTGTTAAATTAAATGGATCATTTGTTAGTGAAATGAAACCAAATCAGGAAAATGTCTCTTTTGTTGAATCTGAGACAAAAACAGTCAACATATCTGATAAAGATATAGATGAAATATTATCAGAATGAAAAATACCAAAAGAAAAATTTTCAAGAATTATTGTAGAGAAAAGATTTGAAGAACTTAAAGATGAATTTAAAGAAGATCAAAAAAATTACGATAAAACTGAATTCCAGTTTGCAGTATTAGATGGATTGATGAAAAAACTTGATAATATGTTTGCCCAACAAACAAAACAAGCTGGAGAATTATCTTTTGAAGCTATTGATAAAATTGTTAATAAATTTAAACTTGAAAAAATATTTACAAGAGAACAAGTCAAAGAAAACTTTGATAAGTTAATGAAAACATGCAAAGACGAAAAAGAGAAAACAACATTATTGATTGAAACTCAAATATTAATGGCTTTAGCAAATCAATTTGAATCTAAGCAAAATGAATTTAAAATAACTGATGAAAAAGGTAATGTTAAAAAAGTTTTCAAAACAAATCCAGACGGTTCAATCTCTGATGAAGATATCGAAGATACAGAACAAATACAAACTAAAACAAAAATAGGTTAATAAAACATTTTAGCAATAAAAGATAGAGACAAGAAAATTAAAAAATTCTTGTTTTTTTTATTTAACTATGTAAAATATTGCTAGGTCATAGTATCTCTAGGGGCAAAGCTCTAGATTTTTTAAGTCCTATTTAAGAGGTGAAAATATGGAAAGTACAAATCAAAAATTTGAATTAGTTACTGAATATAAGCCTGGAGGAGATCAACCTCAAGCAATTGAAAAACTAATCAAAGGTTTAAAAGATAATGTTAAACACCAAGTTTTGATGGGTGCTACTGGTACTGGTAAAACTTTTACAATGGCAAATGTTATTAAAGAAGTAAATAAACCAACACTTGTTTTAGCTCACAATAAAACATTGGCGATGCAATTGTATATTGAATTAAAAGAATTATTTCCAAATAATAGAGTTGAATATTATGTGTCAAATTTTGATTTTTATCAACCAGAAGCATACATTCCATCAAGAGATTTATATATTGATAAAGATGCAAAAAGAAATAATGATCTTGAAATGATGAGATTAAGTTCTATGAATGCACTTATGATTAGAAAAGATACAATAGTTGTTGCTTCTGTCGCATGTATTTACGCAACTCAAGATCCAAAAGAATATGGAGATGTATTCTTTGAATTACAAGTTGGGCAAATCTTATCTAAGAAAGATTTGCTAACTTTTTTAGTACACACAGGTTATACAAGAGATGAAAATGATTTGGCTATGGGATACTTTAGTGCAAAAGGTGATGTTATAAGAATTGCTCCAAGTTGAACTGACAAATATCACATAAGAATTTCTTTGTTTGGAGAAGAAATTGAATCTATTGAAATGATAGATATATTAAATAATACTGTGATAGAAAAACTAAGAATGTTTACAGTCTATCCCGCAGCAGCGTATGTAACAAATTTTGACAAAATGAAACTTGTTGTTGAAAATATAGGGAAAGAATTAGAACAGAGGGTTCAATGATTTCAAGAACAAAAGAAATTTATTGAAGCAGATAGATTAGCAAAAAGAACTAAATATGATATGGAAACTATGAGTGAGTTTGGAATTTGTAGTGGTATAGAAAACTATTCTCCTCATTTAGATTTTAGAGCTCCCGGAGTACCTCCATTTACATTATTAGATTATTTTGGGGATGATTTCTTAACAATAATAGATGAATCACATATGATGATTCCACAATTAAATGCTATGTACAATACAGACAGAAGTAGAAAAGAAACTTTGATTGAGCATGGATTTAGATTACCTAGTGCAATTGATAATAGACCTCTTAAGTTTGAAGAGTTTGCAAAAAAATTAAAAAATGTAATTTATACTTCAGCAACACCCGGTCCATATGAATTGGAATTAACAAATAATGAAACTGTAGAACAAATAATTAGACCTACAGGTTTGGTTGACCCGCAAATTGAAATACGTCCAACTATTAATCAAATGAATGATATAGTTGATGAAATAAATAAGGTTGTTGAAAAAGGCCAAAAAGTTTTTATTACAGCAATCACAATTAGAATATCTGAAGATATAACAACCTACTTACAATCAAGAAATTTAAAAGTTGCCTATCTTCACTCTGAATTAAAAACCTTAGAGAGAAATCAAGTGCTTACTGATTTAAGAAAGGGTGTCTATGATGTTATAGTTGGTGTTAACCTTTTAAGAGAGGGACTAGACATTCCTGAAGTTAGTTTGGTTTGTATATTAGATGCTGATAAACAAGGTTTCTTAAGAAACACAAGAAGTCTAATTCAAACAATAGGTAGAGCTGCAAGAAACTCTGAGGGTAGAGTTATATTTTATGCTGACTCAACTTCTCAAGCAATGAAGGAAGCTATAGAGGAAACTGATAGAAGAAGGTCAATCCAAGAAGCTTATAATAAAAAGAATGGAATAATTCCTAAAACTATTATTAAAAAAATTACAGACATTATTTCAGATTCAAACATTAGAAATAAAGTTGATGAATTGAAAAAACTAAAGAAAAAAGAAAAAGAAAAGAAAAAAGAAGACTTAATAAATGATTTAAGAAAACAAATGCTAACTGCAGCTAAAGAACAAAATTATGAAAAAGCAGCAGAACTAAGAGATCTTATTTTAGAATTACAAGCAGAAAGTTAGAGGTTGAATTATGAATAAAAAAATAATTGTTAAAGGTGCTAGAGAGCATAACTTAAAGAATATCGATATTGAAATACCAAAAGAAAAACTGGTTGTTTTTACAGGTCTTTCTGGTAGTGGTAAATCATCTTTGGCTTTTAATACAATTTATGCAGAAGGTGAAAGAAGATATATTGAATCACTTTCTTCTTTCTCTAGACAATTTTTAAAATCTGTTGAGAAGCCAGATGTTGATGAGATAGAAGGGCTTAGCCCAGCCATCTCAATTGATCAAAAAACTACCAGTCATAACCCAAGATCAACTGTTGGTACAACAACAGAAATTCACGACCACTTAAGATTGTTATTTGCAAATATTGGAACTCCATTTTGCATTAATGGACATGGTCCTATAAAAACTTCATCACTTAAAGAAATAATAGAAACAATAAAAAAGGAAACAAAAGATGAAGATCAAATTTTTATTTTAGCACCAGTTATAAGAGATAAAAAAGGAACACACAAAGACTTATTAAATAAATTAAAAAAAGAAAATTTTTTAAGAGTTCAAATAAATGGGGAAGTTAAAAGTTTAGAGGATGAAATTGAATTAGAACAAAACAAAAGACACAACATAGACATAGTTGTGGATAGACTAATTTATAAATCAGAAGATGAAGATCTACAATCAAGAATTTATTCTGCAATAGAAGTTGGTCTGGGTTATTCTAATGGATTAATAAAAATAAATTATCCCAAAAGAAATGATGAAACAAGATTATTCTCTACAAAATATTCATGTAGTGAATGTGGTTTTTCAATTCCAAATCTAGAAGCAAATTTATTTTCATTTAACAAAAAAAATGGAGCTTGTGAAACTTGTTCTGGTCTTGGTGTTAACTTAGAAGCAGACCCATCATTGATAATTCCCGATTCTTCATTATCAATTCGTGATGGAGGAATATTGTATTACAAAAATATAGTAGACACAACAAATATAGAGTGACAGAAATTTAAATTGCTTTGTGACTTTTATTTAATAGACTTAGATTCACAAATAAATAAATTAAGTGAAAAGCAAATTGCTGCAATTCTTTATGGTAGTGAGGAACCTATCGAAACAAAAATAACAACTGTGAGTGGAAATGTTTTAAGAGCCTTTGACTATATTGAGGGTGTTGCAACTTTAATTGAAAGAAAATATATCGAAACAAAATCAGAAGAAAACAGAAAGTATTATGGAAAATACATGATGTCAAAAATTTGTAAAACTTGTGATGGAAAAAGATTAAATGATATTGCTTTAAGTGTAAAAATAAACGGATTGTCAATTGCGGATTTTGTAGAAATGACAATTGAAGAAGAACTAACATTCTTATTAAATTTAAATCTAACAGAACAACAAGAAAAAATTGCAAGTTTAGTTTTAAACCAATTGCTTTCAAGAATCAGTTTCTTAAACGAAGTTGGTTTAAATTATTTAACTCTTTCTAGAAGTGCTACAACTTTATCTGGTGGTGAAGCACAAAGAATTAGACTAGCTAAACAATTGGGTTCAAAATTATCTGGAGTACTTTATGTTTTGGATGAACCTTCAATTGGTCTACACCAAAGAGATAATGACAAACTAATATCCACATTAAAAAAACTTAGAGATTTAGGAAATACTTTAATAGTTGTTGAGCATGATGAAGATACAATGAAATCTTCTGATTGAATTGTGGATATCGGTCCTGGTGCAGGTGTTGATGGTGGTAACATAACAGCACAAGGCACATATGATGAAATTTGTAAAAACCCAAACTCCTTAACTGGTAAATACTTGTCAAAGCAATTATCAATACCAACACCAAAAAAGCGCAGAGGTGGAAATGGATTAAAAATTGAAATCAAAGGAGCAACAGAAAATAATTTAAAAAATATTGATGTAACAATTCCTTTAGGTAAATTTATCTCGGTAACTGGTGTTAGTGGTAGTGGTAAATCTACATTGGTAGAGGAAGTTATATATAAGGGATTAAGAAAAGAACTTAATAAAGAATTAATTCGACCCGGTAAATATAAATCTATGAAAGGTTTTGAAAATGTAGATAAAATTATTTATGTTTCACAAGATCCTATTGGAAAAACTCCAAGATCAAACCCAGCAACCTACACTTCTGTTTTTGATGACATAAGAGATTTGTATACAGATATACCAGAATCAAAAATAAGAGGTTACAAAAAGGGTAGATTTAGTTTTAATGTTCCCGGAGGAAGATGCGATGCTTGTCAAGGTGATGGTATTGTAAGAGTTGATATGCAATTCCTTGGTTATGTAGAAGTTGTTTGTGAAGTTTGCGATGGTAAAAGATATAATGAAGAAACTTTACAAATTAAATATAGAGGAAAAAATATTTGAGATGTTTTAAGTATGACTGTTCAAGAAGCTTACGAGTTCTTTGAAAACATTCCTAAGATAAGAGAAAAATTAGAAACCATTTTAGCTGTTGGTCTTGGCTATATCAAACTTGGACAAAATGCTACAACCTTATCTGGTGGTGAAGCTCAAAGAGTTAAGTTATCAACCTTTTTATTAAAAAAACAAACAGGAAAAACTATTTTCCTATTAGATGAACCAACAACTGGTTTACATATTGATGATGTAAAAAGATTAATTGATGTTTTAAATATATTAGTTGATCAAGGAAACACTGTATTAACTATTGAGCATAATTTAGATTTCATTAAAGTTTCTGATTATGTTATCGACCTTGGTCCTGAAGGTGGAATGGGTGGGGGTACAATACTTGCTACTGGAACACCAGAACAAATAGTTGAAAATAAAGAAAGTTTCACTGCAAAATATTTAAAGGAGTATTTGAATGATTAGTGTTGAAGAAAATTTAATACCTTCTGAAATTATTTTCAAAAAAAATTATAATTTAAAAAGACTTTTAGAGGATATGAACAATCCACAAAATAATTTCAAAGTTATAAGTATTGTTGGAACAAATGGTAAAGGTTCCACTTCTCAATTTATTTTTAGTGGATTAAAAACTAAATTTAAAAGAGTTGGATTATTTATATCTCCAGCATTTTTAAATCAAAATGAAAGAATCCAAATTAATTCAGAGATGATTTCTGATAAAGATTTAAAAAGGTTGCTTTCAGAAAATAATGATTTAATAAAAAAATATGAATTAACTTTTTTTGAAATATGAACATTCATTGCTATTTTATATTTTAATGAAATGAAAATTGACATTGCAGTTATTGAAGCTGGTATAGGAGGAATTAAAGATTCTACAAGTGTCTTTGAAAACCAATTAGCAGTTTGTGTTACTTCTTTAGGTTTTGACCACCAAGAAGTGTTGGGATATACAATTGAAGAAATAATTTATCAAAAAATAGCTATTGCAAAAAAGGGTGTAAAAATATTTATAAGTGCAGATAACTCTAAATACAAAAAAATAATTAACAGAGTTAACGATAACGAAAAAGTATTTGCTCAGAAATATACAGATCCAATTCACTTTCAAACTTTCAACAAGGGATTGGCCAAAGATGTTCTTGCATATCTCGGTATACCATTTGATAATTTTCATGTAACGCCTTTGGGTAGATTTAGTGTCTTAAGAGAGGAACCCTTATTTATTTTAGATGGTTGTCACAATTATGATGGGGCATATAAGTTATCTAAGCAAATTAGGGGGATAGACAATTTAATTATTTTGTTCGGTTCTAGTGAAGGCAAAGAGCAATTTAAAATGTTAGAAATTTTTAGAAAGCAAAAAAAAGATATATATCTAACTGAATTTGATCATATGAAATCTTGAAGTATAGATAAAAATAAATTTGCAAAATATAAAATCGTTGAGGATTGAAAAGAATTTTTAAAAAGCAATCAAGACAAAAATGTATTGGTTTGTGGAAGTTTATATTTTATTCCGCTTGTCTATACATGGTTTGGAGGGCAGTAATATGAATTTCTATTTATATACAAATATAGCTGCAGGTATTTTGTTGTTAGGTATTTTGGTGACTTCCCTTGCTCTTGAAAATTTTACTTTTAAAAAAATTAGTCTAAAACATATAACTGTAATTGCTTTATTTGCTGCGTGTAGTGCTATAATGACTGGGCTATCGTATATGATACCCCCTATATTTGGAAATATTCAAATTGCTTTAGGGGATTGAATAATATTTTTAATAGGTTTAATATTTGGTCCGGTGTGTGGAATCATATCAGCTATTTGTACAGATACACTTATGAGTATCACTTTACCAAGCAGATTAGGTTATCATGCCGGATATATGTTTGGTAAATGTGTTTTGGCTTTTTTTGGATCACTTGTCTTTTTAACAAAGTCAGAAAAAAGAATTCTATTAAAAGTTATAGTTCTCTACACATTTGCCTATATTTTGCAAAGTCTACTTTTAAACCAAATTTGAATGATGTCATGAAAAGGTAATGCTGCTTGATTAGATTTTGTAGCTAAGTTAATAAAGTTGCCAGTGACACTTCCTATTTATATTACTTTAACTATTTCCTCATATATTCCTATAAGAAAAATGTTGAAAAATTGGAACACAGAATTTGTGTGATGTTTTAAAACAGACTACTTAGAGAAAAATCTAGATTACTAAATCTAGATTTTTATTTAATTTATTATATATAATTACTAGTGAGGTAGTAAAAATATGAGTAAACTTTATGCAAAAAAATTAATAGACTTCTTTAAATTAGAAATAGTATCTGGCGACGACAAATTGGATAATGTAATTGAAGCCTACGGTATAAATAGAGCTGGATTAGAACTTACTGGTTATTTTGAGGATGGAGAAAAATCACATAGAATAATTGTTATGTCTACCAAAGAATATTCATACATTATGAATTTTGGTGAAGAAGAAAGAAAAGTGAGATATGAAAAGTTGTTTTCAAGAAAAATACCAATGATTATTCTTACAGACAAATTTGAAGATCCAATAGCCATTGACACTGCTAAAAAAACAAATTCATTACTTGTTAGAACAAATACAGAATCAACAAGTGATTTTACACAAAGTGTTTTAGAGTTTATGGATGATTATTTTGCTCCTCTAACTGAAGTACACGCTTCTTGTATAAATATATTTGGTAAAGGTGTTTTACTAATTGGCGAATCAGGTATTGGTAAATCTGAGATTACATTGGACTTAGTTAAGGCAAATCATTTATTTGTTGGTGATGATAGAATTGTAATTACTAAAAAATCAAATGAATTATATGGTAAAAGTCATGAAATACTAAAAAATCTAGTTGAAGTTAGGGGTATTGGTATTGTGGATGTTTCGCAAACAAATGGTTATCAAGTTATTTTAGAGAAAACAAAAATTGATTTAGTAATTGAGTTAACTCAATTCAAAAAAAATGGAATTGACGATTCTGAAAGGCTAGGTAATACATTTGCTGGATACAACATACTTGGTGTTGATGTTCCATATATCAAAATACCAGTTTCATCAGGAAGAAATATTCCAAACATAATTGAAGCAGCTGTTGCTAAATTAAAAATTAAGCAAAGCGGTCTTTATGAAGATGAAACTCAAATATTAAGTGAAAGAGCGTTGAATTTTAACAATGATTAATTTATTAACTGACATCAATTGAGTAAATGGGGGTAAAATACCAAGTGACTATGGTGATCAATTAAGGTTGATGTATCCAATCCTTGTTGGTTTTGGGGTTTTTCTTGTTATGGGCATTTCTGCACTTAAAATATGAAAAAGAAAAATACCACTTAAAGAATTTGTTAATGCAATTTATATTTCCTTGCCAATCGGAGTAATCGGAGCAAGTATTTTTGGCAAACTTGGTTCATTAGAACAAGAGTGGACATATTTCTATAAATTATTTTTCTTCTGGCAACCGGGAATGAGTTTTTTTGGTTCAATGCTATGTGGTGGAACTGCTGCTTTTTTGTGATTTTGACATAAAAGTAAAACAACAAGAGTTTCGGTTTATGTATATGCAGATTGCATAGTGCCCAATATTTTACTCGGACAATCAATTGGTAGATGGGGTAACTTATTTAATCACGAAATAATGGGAAGAAATGTTGACGATGTAAGTAAAATAAATTGATTACCAGATTTCATTTGACATAGATTATTTTATGTTGTAGATCCAAACACGGGAGAAAGATTAACTGAAATTCAGTTTAAAGAACCATTATTTCTATATGAATCTTTTGCAACATTGATGCTTTGAATACTGATAACATTTGTTTTTGCAAATTTAGCAAAATGAATAAGTAAAAAACCATGAAATGTAGATCCAATCAATTTCCCTTGCAAAGCAAACAAGAAATATAAATTTGCTTTAGAAAAAGATTTAGATGATTACTCAACTCAGGTACCTGTTAAATATCAAAGAGGACCTAATGGAACAATTTATTTATCTAATGAATGGGCGTGAAAAAAGGCTTATACATTATATGAACCTTCATTGGGTGCTGTTCAAGCAGAACAAACAAAAATAAATAATCAAAAAAGTGTTGCTTTAAAAGCGAGAGAAAAATATAATAATTTAGTAAATAAGATTAATCAAGAAATTGAAAAAGAAAAAGTTAAATTAAACAGAGGCAAAATAACTAAAAATGAGTTTGTCTTGTTTAAAAAAGAAACTAAAAATAATTATAAAAAGGAATTAAAAAACCTACGATTAGAAAAGAATTCACTCATTTCTTTTATGAAGAGAAATTCTAAAGGTCTTTATCAATTAAATAATCCAAACAATTACAAGATTACTCATTGTGGGACTCTTTCAAGTATTTATATTATTGGATACACAATTATAAGATTTATTCTTGATCCATTAAGAAATCCATATGAATTAACTGTAAAAAACATGGATATTTTGAACTACTTATTTCTAGCTGGATTTTTAATATTTGGATTAATAATATTTGTTTGTGCTCAATTTATAGCACCAAAAAAATGAAGAGAAGAGGGTTGATTATATGAAAAATCATATTAATACAGATTTTGATTTAATAATTGCTGGGGCTGGGCCCGCTGGCTTAAGTGCTGCAATATATGCCGGTAGAGCTGGTTTAAAGGTGCTTGTTTTAGAAAAAGAAGCACCTGGTGGTAAAGTGATTAAAACTGGAGAAATTGAGAATTACCCAGGTTTTACAAATATTCAAGGTCCAGATCTTGCTATGCACTTTTTTGAACAAGCAACTGCTATGGGGGCTGAATTTGAATTTTCTGGTCTAAAAGATTTTGAAAGAAATGAAGTTTTTAATGTAGAGTTAGAAAATGGAAAAACATTAACCTCTAAAGCTTTAATAATTGCTACAGGAACAAAAGAAAATTTAATTGGAGTTCCTGGAGAAGTTGAATTATATGGTAAGGGTGTATCTTATTGTGCGGTTTGTGATGGAAGTTTCTATAAAGAAATGCCAGTTGCGGTTGTTGGCGGGGGATACAGCGCCATTGAAGAGTCTATGTTTTTAACAAGGTTTGCTTCAAAGGTTTATTTAATTCATAGAAGTCAAAAATTTAGAGTTGATAATAAAACACTTGAAAAAGCAAAATCAAACAATAAAATAGAATTTATTTTAGATAGTATTGTTGAAAGTATCGAGGGAACTGATAAAGTCTCTTCTGTTAAAATAAAAAATACAATTAATTATTCAAAAAGTGAAATAGAAGTTAATGCAGTATTCCCATTCATTGGACACTATCCTGTAAGTCACTTTGTTAAGCAAATACAAATATTAGATGAAGACAAACATGTTGTTGGTGATGAAAAAATGAGAACCAAAATTGAAGGTCTATTTGTAGCTGGGGATGTTAGAAACACACCTTTCAGACAGATTGTTACAGCAACAAGTGATGGAGCATTGGCTGGTCAAAATGCTGTTAATTATATTGAAAGCCTTGATTAAAATGTCAAGGTTTTTTATTGTTGCTATGTTAAAATAATCAGAGTTAAAAGGTGTGATTACAATGTTTCTAAGCTGAATACAAGGAACAAATTGAGAAAATCCTGGTGGAGGTCTATGAACTGTAAATGAAGATTATGGTTTTTTCCATGTTTATGCATTCACAATGACTATGGGTGTTATATTTGCAATAGCCATATCAGCACTAAAATTATACAGAAGGGGAATTTCTTTAAATGAACTTTGAATAGCAGCAGCAATAATAGTTCCTGTTGGTCTTTTGGGGGCAAGTTTCTTTGGTAAATTAAATGCACAAGGTTTGGGAGAAAACGCAAATGGCGTTTCTTTCTTCGGTCTTTTTGCTTTTTGAGAAGGTGGAATGGCAATACATGGAGGTGTCTATTCTGGAACAATAGCTGGAGTTATAATATTTTATTTTTTATCAAAAAGAACCAAAGTATCTTTGTGGGTGTATGCGGACTGTATAATCCCCAATGTGCTTGTGGGTCAAGGTATTGGTAGATGAGGTAATTTTTTCAATCACGAATTAATAGGTAGACCTTTGGCGGAATGAAATAATGGTCAAACAGATGCTTTAAAATGACTTCCTGAATTTATTAGAACAAATATGGTATTTAAATATACAGGTAATAATTCAATTATAAATGGACTTCCTGTTGAACAATCCAACTTATATGTGATGTCACCGATATTCCTTTATGAATCTTTAAGTCTTATATTTGCTTGGGTTATAATAACTTTTATTATTCCTAATATAGGTAAATGAATTGGTAAAAAACCTTGAAAATTAAATCCAGATAAGTTTGAACCTAAGTTCTTTAACTTTAAAATCTGAAGAACAGAAGTTTTTGCAAATCATGAATATAAAGAAATAGAATTATACAAAAAAGAATTTAAAAAAATCAATGATGAAAACTTTATAAAAAGAAAGTGAAAACAAGGTAAGTTATTATCTAAATGCAATAATCCTCAGGGATATTATTTAGTTAGAACTGGGGTCCAAGCTGGGCTATACTTCTTTGTTTGAAATATGGTTAGATTTATATTGGAAACTGGTAGACCAGATGATCATTTATTCTTAATGTATCAAAGAACTTTATCATTAACTGTGATAGGATTATCAATGTTTGCCGGACTTATAGTTTCAATTCTTTCTCAATGGGTTATTCCATATTTATTTAGAAAGCCTGGCATAATTTATGAACAAGAATATTTTTATTTGGATGAATCAGAATGAAATTCTATCCAACCCATTATAAATAATGACGAAAGCAAAGAAAAAAAATGACATATTTTTAATTTAAAAGAAAAAAAAGCATCTTCAGAAAAAGAAAAAATAAAAATTGATAATAAAATCAGTAAGAAAAAATTAAAAGAACAAAAAGTTAAAGAAAAATTAGATAAGAAACTAGGTAAGAAATAGGGTGATAACATGTCTTTTGCAATGGAAGTTAAGGAAGAAATTTTAAATCATACATTTACAGAAGAGCAAAAGATAGCTTTGTTATCTGGTTTCATAAAATATAATGGAGAATTGATCTATACGAATAACGGAGCTGCATTAAAATTAACAAGCAACAGTAATAACGTTATCAGAAATATATTCTCCATTCTAAAAACTATATATAAGGGTAATATAGAAATATCTATTATACAAATTCAAAAATTAAGAAAGAACAAAATCTATCAATTAATGTTAACTGATAAAGTTCTTGAATTCCTTGCTAGCAACAATATTTATAATGTTGACGATGGTGAGAAAATAATTGAAATGGATTTGGAAAAATATGATAGAAAAATTAAACAAGAGTTAACAAGGGCTTATGTTTCTGGAATGTTTATTGCTATAGGAAGTGTCAATTCACCTGAAACAACTAACTATCATTTGGAGTTACAATTCAAAGAGATTGAATCTGCAATTTATATAACAAAAATACTTAAAAAGTTCGGTTTTGAATTTAAAACAACAACAAAAGGAAATAAAACAGTTTGTTATATAAAAAAATCTATTGCAGTATCCGACTTCTTAAAGTTTATAGATGCTTCAATTTCTGTAATGAAATTTGAAAATACAAGAATTAACAGGGATGTGAGTAATAACATTAATAGAATGATTAATATTGATATTTACAATCAGCAAAAATCTTCAGCAACAGGAACAAAACAAGTGCAAGAAATAGAGTTAATACAAAAGAATAATCTTATGTCAGAGTTATCACCAAAAGCTCAAAAACTTGCACAAATTAGATTAGAAAACCCAGACGCATCATTCTCTGAATTGGAAATGTATATGAATGATCAAAATGTGGTTATTACAAAATCTGGAATAAGCAATTTGTTTAAAATAATAAACAAACTTGCAAATACAATTGGAGACTAAAATATGAAAAAAGATATTATTAAAACATTTAGTAAAAACATGAAAAGAATAAGGGTAAATGCACAACTAACACAAGAAGAATTAAGTTTCAGCTCTGAACTACATAGAAATTATATTTCTGATGCTGAAAGAGGAAAGAGAAATATATCTCTTAAGTCAGTTGAAAAAATCGCAAAAGCTTTAAATGTTGAACCAATTGAATTTTTTAGGGAAATAGAAGAAGAAAAAGAAAATTAAAAAAATAGAACCTAGGTTCTATTTTTTTAATATAAAACTACTTTTGTTAACTTGTCAAAGTTAGGATCATTTCTTATGCTTTTGTAACCCTCGTAAAATAGATAGGACTTAAACCCTTTTTGTCTTAAGTTTTTGTAAACTGAAAGATGGCTTCTTGAATCTTCATCTATAATTAAAATCTTTGAATTTTTATCTAAAACCTTAAAATACTTAAAATTGAAACTTGTTACTGGTATGTTTAAAGAACCTTTTAGGTGATTTTCGCCATAAGAAATAGAATTTCTAATATCTACAACTTGTCAATTTTTACTCTTTAAAATATGATTTAACTTTTTGCTGCTTTTAGTTTTATATTTTTGTTTAAAGGCATTAGTTCTAAACAATTTATCAATAAATTTAAATACATAATCTAATCATTGCATCTATTAATCACCAAAATTATTATATATTGAAATAATGGAATTTGCTTTAATCTATTAGATAATGATAAAATATTTTTATAAGAGGAAAGAAAAATGAGAATTACACCAGAACAAGAGTTTAACAACATCAACAATTTAGCAAATACCAAACCCAGAAGAAGTCCATTGGGAGCTTTTATTTGATATTTAAGTTTCTTTTTGGTCATTCCGTTGTTTGTTCATATAGCTAATATAAACAAATTAAAAAGATTGAATATAAAGGTTTCAGAAGCAGAATCTGGCATAGATGTTCAACTTAAAAAAAGAAGAGACACAATAATAAAGTTAATTGAATCAGTCCAAGGTGGCATGAAATTTGAAAAGGAAATGCTTACCAACCTAACCTCAATGAGAACTGGGGTTGGGATTAAAGACTTAGGGAAAAATGCTTCAATGCTTGATAAAGTGTCTAAACAAGTAACGATGCAATTAGAAAATTATCCTGAAATTAAATCAACAGAATTAGTTCAAGAGTTGATGAAAACTACTTCAAGTATAGAAGATGATATTTCAGCTTCAAGAAGAATTTACAATTCAAATACAAGTATTTTTAATCAGGCCTTAAATACCTATCCAATAAATGCAGCGGCAGCACAATTGGGATATAAGTTTAAATCCTTATTTGAAATAACTGATTTTGAAAGACAAGATGTAAAGATTGAATTTTAATATAAATTAAAAAAATATTTTTTTGGATATGAAATATCCAAAATTTTTATATGAATGATATTCGTTTGGGGGGAAAGAAAAATGAATTTAAACAAAATTGATCAAGAATTATTTTTTGATTTAAAAAATGCTTTTGAGGGAGATCGAAGCGTAATGGGCGCTGCAAGAGCACTTATTATAAAAAAAATTATAACCATTATAGGATTAACATTATCAGTACTAGCACTTTTTTCGGGACTTATATTACTATTTTTAGGTGTTCAATACATTGGGCCAGAAAATATTGTGACAAAGATTGGAATTGTATTATTAATTTTGAGTATTTTTTTACTTCCAATATTTTTGATTCTTATGCTTTTGGGGTTGGAAAGGTCGAGTAAAAAATTGAATGAAGCTATAAATGAAAAGGGAAAACTTCCAGCTATTTATAAGAGTTTTTATTCTTCAAAAAAAGAACTTAAAGATGCATTTAATTTTAACTTAAAACTAGTTAATACAAATCCATCCCCAAAAAAAATTTATTCTCAATTTCATCAATCATATTTAAGTTCTCTAACTCCACCTATTTATAATAGGTCTTTGAATTCTTTAGATTTTATTTTTAATGATAAAATTGCAAAATTTCAAATACAACAACCACTTATTTTTTCAAGTAGGCGCAGGACAATGAGAAATTCTACGGTTAGTTATAAAAGAAAAGAAATAAAGGTTTCTATGGATGTTTTATATATGGACCACTCAGAATTCCAAACTATTGCAAAAAATCTTAGAATAAAAAAGGCAAAAGTTCTTAAAGGTGAATATAGATCTGAGTCTGTTGAATTTAACAATAAATACTCAACAAACATTCCGGCAAATCATATTGGTGGTGCTAAATTCCTTAGTCCCGTCGCTTTAGACACCCTGGCAAATATAAACGATAATAACTTTTTTGATTTAGGTATATTTGAGAATATATATGTGGAAAAAGTGTTTATGAAAAAACAAATTGCACCAGTTGGTCTTTTCGACTTTACTAAACTTAAAAGTAAAAAATCAATATTCGAATTGATGTCTGCAAAAATGCACCAAGAATATGAAATGCTTAAGCTTTCTATGGCTTATTTATCTTTTGTTAAATAAAATACATTATGGAATGATTGAGATAAAATCATTCTTTTTTTACCAAAAATTGTAGTATTATATAGATATTGAATGGAGGCCTTGTAATGAATTTACTTGCAAGCACAACAGCAAACCAAATAATTCTAGGTTTTGAAATTCTAGCTTTAATCGTTTCTGTATTTATGATAATAATTGGTTTGATTCAAAATAAAAGTTCTCAAACTGGGTTGAGTGCTTTAAATGGTGGTAACGATGAACTTTTCTCTAACTCAAAAGAAAGAGGAATGGATAAAACTACTTCAATATGAATGTTTAGTTTAGGAATCACATTATTTATAATCACAATTGCAATAGGAATTATTTCAAACACTGTTTAGAAAATAATGGTGTTTTTTTGATAGAAAGAAATGTTATGAAAAATACAATACTATCTCGTGTAAAGGAAAAAGAAAAGTTACATTTAAATGATTTAACAAAGAGTGTTAAAGCAGATTATGAAAGTGTAACAAACACGCTTAAAGAACTTCAAGAAGAGCATTTAATTGGTTGAACAAAGGAAAATGTTTTATATTTTGTTGGTGAAAAGTATAAAATTGGTTCGGTTAAAATAAATGACAAGGGATTTGGTTTCATTAAAGAATTCAATAGTGAAGATGAAGATTTTTTTGTGCCTCCAAATGCACTTAATGGTTGTATTTCTTCTGATGAAGTAATCTTTACAGTACAAAAAGAAAAAGATGACAGACTAAAAGCGATTGTTGAAGATATTGTCTTAAGAACAAAAACATCACTTGTTGGAGAAATAAGAAAAAGCGGCGATGGCAGATTCTTGGATTTCATTCCAAATGAACCTGGTTTTAAAAACTACAGAATAGTTATGATTAATGGAAAAGATTTTAATTTAAAAGAAGATTTAATAATAAAAGTTAAGATTTTAAACGTTAGGGATAGAAAACTTTTTGTAAGAATTCAAAAAATAATTGGAGATGCAAATAAAGCTGTAGATAGAATTATTTCTATTGCATATGAATATGAAATTAAACCTGAATTTAATAAATTAACCATTGAAAACGCCAATGAAGTTGCAAAACCAATTGATTATAATGACCCTAAAGTCAAAAGAAGAATGTCAAATTCTTTAGTTAATAAAAACCTTGTAACAATAGATGGAGCGGATTCAAAAGATTTAGATGATGCTGTTTATGTTGAAAAGACAAATGATGGTTATAAATTAATGGTTGCCATAGCTGATGTTAGTCACTATGTAACACCGTTTTCTCCACTGGATAATACAGCCTTGTTTAGGGGTAACTCTGTATATTTGGCAAACAAAGTAATACCAATGTTGCCTGAAAAATTATCTAACGGAGTTTGTAGTTTAAATCCAAACGAAGAAAAACTATGTATGGTTGCTGAAATGGATTTTGATTTAAAAGGTAATGTTATAAAGAAAAAAGTTTATGAGTCAATTATGATCTCAAAAGCTAGATTAACATATAAAGAAGTTAATGATCTTTATGCAAGCGGTAAATCAGACAGACCCAAAGATATAGTTGACATGTTAATGATTTCAAAAGAGTTACATGAAATCATCGATGCAGCAAGATCTGCTAGGGGTTCAATAGAGTTTGATGTTGCCGAACCAAAAATAATTTTAGATAAAGACTCAAATGTTATTGAAATTGCTAAACGAGAAAGAGGTATTAGCGAAAAACTGATTGAAAATTTTATGGTTAGCGCAAACGAATGTGTAGCGACTGTGATTTTTGAAAAAGAATTACCATTTATTTATAGAAATCACGACGTTCCAAAAGAAGAAAATTTAATTGAATGACATTCAATATTAAGAGCTTTAGGAATAAATGTAAAGTTAAATGATTTAGACAAAATAAATCCAAAAACAATTAAGAATGCTTTAGTTCAAATAGAAGACCAAATAACAGACCCTACAGAAAGAGATGTTATAAATGTAACTCTTCTTAAATTTATGGAAAAGGCAGCTTATGAATTAGAAAATATAGGACACTTTGGATTAGCAAGTGAATGTTATACACACTTTACAAGTCCGATAAGAAGATATAGTGACTTAATAGTTCATAGATATTTAAAACAATACCTTGTGGATAGAGATTTAAGAGATTTTAAATTAGAACAAAATGAAAAATTTGTTTTAAAGGCATGTAGCATAATTAACGATACCGAAAAACAAGCCGTATCTGCTGAAAGAGAAGTTAATAAAGTTTGTATGGCTGAATATATGCAATCAAAAATCGGACAAGAGTTCGAAGGAATTGTTGCGGCTGTTTTAAAGTTTGGTATATTTGTTCAATTGGATAATTGCGTTGAAGGTTTAATTCATATTTCGGAATTGGCTGATTTCACATTTGATGAAAAAACAAATATTATGGTTAACAAACAAAACAAAGTATTTAGACTCGGACAAAAAATTAAAATAAAAGTTAAAAATGCTGATGTTAAAAAAAGAATTATAGACTTTGTGCTTGTATAATGGTGGTGAAAAAATGGGAGAGCATGTTTTATTAAAAAATAAAAGAGCATATTATGATTATGAAATTTTAGATACTTGAGAAGCAGGGATAGTTTTGACTGGTCCTGAAATAAAATCTATTAGAAATAAGGATGTATCTATAAACGAATCTTTCATTTTGATCAGAAAAGGTCAAGTAGAAATCTTAAATATGAACATTAAAGATTATGAGTTTGCAAACAACATTAAGCAAGATTCTACAAGAAACAGAGTTTTGTTGTTGCACAAAGAAGAGATAAAAAAAATTTTAAAAAGAGTACAGTTGGAAAATCTTACAATCATTCCTATCAAACTTTATTTGAAAGGAAACTATGCAAAAATTGAAATTGGTTTGGGTAAAGGTAAAAAGACAATAGATAAAAGAGAAACAATTAAACAAAGAGATGTCGAAAGAAGATTAAAAAGAATAAAATAAAAAAATTCCTTAAGGAATTTTTTTATTTTTCTTAACAATTGCTATGATCAACACCAGAGACCCAAAATTAATATTTAATTATTCCATTTCATAAGTTTCTACATTTTCTTCATGGTTATTTGTTTTTTTATTACCTAGAATTATAATTCCACTTGTTAGTGTAAGTCCTCCCGAAAAAAAACCGAAAAACACACCAGAAAAACCACTTAATATTAAAATTAATCCTAAAAATCCATTAAATATAATCCCTGCAATTGCACCTATAAATCCAAAATTCTTTCCTGTTTTATTCATTTTAAATTCTTACCCTTCATATGTAAAAAATTACATTTTATATTTATCTTCAAACATATACTAAAATATTAGCTGGTTTACCACATCCACAAGTTCCGCAATTTTCACTAATTTCTTTTAATTCTATATTTGCTTTCAAATATTCAGAATAACCTAAATTCAAACTGTTAGAAACATGTTCTCCTTTTTCAAGTGCCAATATAATTGTCTTTTGTTCTTTTAATAATTTTTCTAAATCATCTAAAGAATATTTAGACATATCTAAAATCTCAATTGTGTTATTTAAATTTTTACTCATTTTAAATCCTCTTTTCCTAATATTATTTTAATGTATAAATCAAATAACAAATTTTATTTAGAGAAATATTGTTTTATAATATAAATATGGGGGTGTCCTGGTTTCGACAGGATACAACTGACCCATGACTGCAGTGGTTTGGTAGACCTAAATACTTCTAGGTTTGATAAAATGCAAACGAAGAAAAAAATGAATTTGAAATGCCAGCATTTATGATCAATAATGCATCAGCTGGAGTTGCTTTAGCAGCTTAATAAACTCTCGAAGTTTATAGCAGTTCAACGTTTATGGTTGTGTTTGTGCTTCATCCATTAACGTATTACCTAGCGCAATAGAACAAATGATTTTAGTGATAAATTTGTTTGAAACTCAATCACTAACGCTATAAATTTAAATCTTGTTGACTCTGTTGGTTTATAGTGTAAGTTAGAGACGACTAAACTGTAGATGTCATCGGTTGGAGTATTTTGGACGCGGGTTCGATTCCCGCCATCTCCACCATTTTTTTATGTTTAATTGTTTTATAAGAAAGGAATGTAATTTTTATGAATATTATAAATGTATTAATTGCATGTCTTTCTTATACAACAATTATTGCTTTTTGTTACACAATCTTTTGAGGTTTAACAAGACACTTATTTTCTAAACTAAAAATATATTATGAAATATTTTTGGGCTTTGTTTTAGGTTTTATTTCAACTTTTTCAATTATTTTAATTACACTATTGGGTGGTGAAAAATCTAATTTAGGCTTGACAATTCTTCTACCAACATTTTTATATTGGGTTTCCATAATATTTATTTCTCCAATGTCAAGCATAGGTATTTTGACTTGCAATATTTTAAATCTAGTTTTATTTTCATCTCTTTTTGGGGAATTTTTTGGAAAACCAAATGATGTTTGAACTATTACTATGTTGGTGTTAGCTTATGTGATTCCATTTATAATTTATTTGATAACAATATTTTGAAGAAAAATATCTAATTGATCAAATTGATCAATAACAACGATTATGCTTTTAACAGTTGGTAT
Source organism: Spiroplasma monobiae MQ-1 (assembly GCF_002865545.1). Classification (NCBI taxonomy): domain Bacteria; kingdom Bacillati; phylum Mycoplasmatota; class Mollicutes; order Entomoplasmatales; family Spiroplasmataceae; genus Spiroplasma; species Spiroplasma monobiae. The sequence continues at coordinate 81,059 of NZ_CP025543.1, forward strand.
TGTAATGAGTTTACTGGAAATCAAAACAGCCATTGGAATAACAAATTTAACAAATTTATTATTTTGATTGGGTAGTGGATATTTGGCATATGCATATATAACTGTTATCAACCAAATTTATTTACATGCTCTAAAATTACAAAATATTGTAATTTATGACAATATATATTACTTAAACTTTTCTTCTGCACATGAACAAATTCTAAACAAAATTCAAGAAGAAAAAACAAGATATGGAATTTATTTAACATATTTTATTTCAAATTTTGAAAAATTTGAATCAAAAGTTAGTGGGCACATAAAAGAAGAAGTTGTTCATTCTGTTTCTGAACAAAGTTACAATTTGATTAAAGAAAACTTTAATAATGCTATTTTCTTTAAACCAAATTACAAAACTTTTGGGGCTTTTATTCCATTTGAATTAAGTGAAGATTTTAATGAAAATAATAATAAGTATTTAGAAAATATAAAAAATATTTTTGCTCAAATAAATACAGAATTTAAAATTGATAATTACAAAATTTCTGTTAAGTTAAAATCTGTTTCTTCATATTATGGATTGCATTCAAATAATTTAGATACACTTCTTGAATATAACAGGCATGTTGCAAATGACTTGCTATTGACATATCAAGAAAAAAATATTATTGTAAATCCTTTGGAAATAATAAAAGAGAAAAATCAAAATAAAAAAATGTTATCATTGAATGAAGTTACAAACCTTAACCAATTTGTAACTTTGTTTGAACCAATATATTCAACTAAGAAAAAAGATTTTGAGGCCTATTTCTTGAATGGTATGATTGATGGTATAGAAATAAATTCAGAGTTATTCACAGAAAAAAATAAACTGATTTTTGATATGGGATTAGGAAGTTTGTTTTTAAGATATATTGCACTACAAAATTTAAAGAAATTAAATAAGCAAAGTAAAAATATTAAAGATAAAACTATATTTATGGATTATGATAGTGACTACATTTCGAATGAAGATTTTGATGTTGTTGAATTTGTATTGAAACTTAAGAACTTAAAAATAGATTTGACAAAACTTGTTTTAAACTTTGATTTAAATCGGGATGTTGATAATCAAAAGCTTCTTGAAAAAAATATTGAAAAATTAAAAAGTAACTCAATAAGAGTATCTGTTTCAAATTTTGGTTCATTAAAAACAGACTTTTCTCTTATAGGTTTCTATAAGCCTGACTTTATTTTCTTAGAAGGGGAAATTTCAAAAAAAATTAATAGCGGAAAAGAAAATGAAAATATTGTTTTAGAAGGTTTAAAAATAGCTTCAAAAATAGATGCAAGTATAATTGCAACTTCTGTAAATAGTTATATAATTTATAAACACCTAAAATCTTTGGGAGTAGAATTGTTAACGGGAGAACTTATCGGTAGCTCAATAGAGGCAAGAGAATCTATACCAGAAGAATTAAAATACCTATTAAATAAATAGATGGAGAAATAAAATGTTAGAAAAAGAAGATAATTTAAAAAGTCTTAGTGAACTAATTGAAAAGTTGGTTATTGATAATGATATCAAAAAGCTTAGAGAGTTAGAAGAAGAACACTACCCACAAGATATTGCAGAGGCATTAGAAAATTTGGATGAGAAAATAGTAATTATATCTCTAAGGCTTTTTACAAATGATACAAGTAGTGAAATTTTTCCCCACCTTGATGCAGACCTTCAAGAAGAAATTATAAATAAAATGTCTTCTCAACAAGTTAGTGAACTATTTGGTGAACTATATACAGATGACATTGTAGACATTTTGGAAGAAATGCCTTCAAATATAGTTAAAAAAATTCTAAGATCTTCAACCCCTGAAGCTAGAGCTCAAATAAACAATATTTTAAAATATAATGATGACACCGCTGGAAGTATAATGAGTGTTGACTATACAAGATTTAAAGTTTATTGAACTGTGACAGAAGCTATTGAAAAAATTAGAGAAAGAAATGAAGAATCAGAAGACCACAACACTTTTTATGTAGTCGATGATTTAAATAACTTAAAAGGAACTATAGAATTAAGGGACCTAGTTTTTTCAAAAGGTTCAGTATTGATTTCTGAAATAATGGATGAAAGAGTTTTGTTTGCATTTACAAAAGATGATCAAGAAACTGTTGTAGAAAAATTTAAGAAGTATGACATTACAACTTTACCTGTTATAAATGTACAACAAAAACTTGTTGGTATTGTTACAGTTGATGATGTAATAGATGTAATTGAAGAAGAAGTTACAGAAGATATTTATAAAATGGCAGGAATAAGCCCCACAGATGATGAATATTTTAAAACAAGTATTTGAAAAATGGTTAAATCAAGAAGTGTTTGACTGATGTTCTTAATGGTTTCGGCAACTCTTTCTCAAGTAATAATAACTTTGTTTTTAAATATTTATCATGCAGGAAGAGAAGTTGTAAATCCAGAATCTAACAATCAAATAGAATATATTGTTACCATGTTGCTAACTCCTCTTTTAACTGTAATTTCAGGAACCACTGGTAATGCTGGTAGTCAATCTTCAACTATGATAGTTAGAGCACTTTCTTTAAAAGAGGTTGAAACAAAAGATTATGCAAGAGTGATGTGAAAAGAATTTAGGGTTGCATCAATTACGGGGTTAATACTTGTTAGTGTTAACTTTGTTAGAATGGTTGTGATTTACTCTATTCAACAAAAAGGTGATCTAAATCAAGCGATATTATGATATACAATAGCTACATTGTCTATTTCTATGTATATTTCTTTAATAATGGCCAAATTAATTGGAGGAACACTTCCTATAATTGCTAAAAAACTAAAATTAGACCCAGCCGTAATGGCGGCTCCTTTATTAACAACATTAGTAGATGCTTTATCTACTGCCATATTCTTTTCAATAGGATTAATATTTTTTACACAATTTATAAACTAAAATAAGGAAAGCAAAAATGAGATTAAGAAATAAAAATTGAACAAAAGACTATATTGAACAAAATAGAAGATACATGATAACATCAGATAAAAAAATTGATGCTAGTTCTTTATTTCCACAAAAGCAAGATACTTTTTTGGAAATTGGTTGTGGCAAAGGTCAATTTATTATCGGACAATCATTAAAAAATAAAGATAAAAATTTTATAGCTATGGAAAAGGAAACAACAGTTATTGGGGTGGCTTTAAAAAAAGCAATAACAACAGAAAATGTAGACCTAAATAATTTATTGTTTTTGAATAAATATGCTGAAAATCTTTTGGATATATTTGAATCTAATTCTTTAAAGGGAATATTTTTAAATTTTTCAGACCCTTGACCTAAATCAAAACATTATAAAAAAAGACTAACTTACATAGATTTTTTAAATATTTACTGAGATTTATTAAAAGATGATGGAATTATTGAAATAAAAACAGATAATGATAATTTATATGAATTTAGTTTAGAACAAATAGAAGAATCTAAGTTTAAATTACTTTATAACACAAGTGATTTATATTCAGACGAAGAAGCACTAAAAGATAATATAGCAACAGAGTATGAACAAAGATTTCAATCAATGGGAAAAAACATCAATAAAATAGTAATAAAAAAAGAGGCTTAATCTTTGGATTGAACCTCTTTTTTTGGCGTATTATTTATAAAATTAATATAGGCTTTTTTAAATTCTTCATTTTGAGCAATTAAATATCTTGTTATTGAAAAAAATAAATAAAGATAAATATAATTAATTATTAATAATATGAAAAATATTCATCATGTTGATTTGGCGTTTTCTACTCAACTTATTTTATTTATTAATGAACCACTAGTAATTTCAATAAAAAATGCTCCAATTGTGAAAATGCTTATAAATATTAAAACAAATCTTGTTTTAACTATGTTTAAGTTCTTTTCTTTTGTTTCTAGATTTGTAACAACTTCCATCCCATAAAATAATGAAACAGATGATTTGCTTAGGTTTGTTGTAACACAAACTAAATACACTAATATAAAGTTTAAGTTTATTTGAGAAACAAGAGTTGCTTTGTCTTTGGTTTCCAGAGGCAAACTTAAAAGAAGTATTGAACTAACAACCATTAAAGATAAAGTTATAGACCCAAATCACAGTAATGGCTTTTTTAAGTCGCTTTTTATTAATTTGAAATCCATTTTTATCACCTTTTATAATTATATTTTAAATATGACTTCTTTATTAAGAATATTTCGATAATTTTTTTTTTTTTTTTTCAAAAAAGTGCTAGTTATTTTTTGTATATGGACTTATAATAGAAATGTAAATTAAGTAAAAGTTTTTATAAGCCAACATATTGGGTTGGTGTTTCTACAATGTACCTATACATTCCTAAAAACGAAACACAGAAAGGAGCTAACTTTTTACTAGTGATATAAAAAGTGCTCCTTTTTTTATAAAATATAATAACAAAAACTAATTTACGCATTAGAAATAGAGAAATAATTTTTAAAGGAGGATATATGAAAAAATTATTATCAGGATTAATGGCTACTGCCATTGTTGGGACAAGCGCATCAGCTGTTGCTGCTTGTGGATCACCTTATAAAGCTTTCAATGAAATCTATCTAGTAACAGATGCAGGTAAAATTAATGACAAATCATTTAACGAATCTGGTTACAACGGTGGTAACGAAGTTATGAAAAGACTTGGTGATGTATCTGAGGGTTATAGTGGAATCGGTTATTTTCAACCACCTTCAATCACAGAATTAGAAACAGGTTATAGCAATGCTCAAACAGCAGGAGCTAAAACACTTATATTACCAGGATTTCACCATGCTGGAGATCATTTAAAAAATGCTTCTGAGGCAATGAAGAAAAACGACGGAAATGTAATTTTCCTTGATGGAGTACCTGAGGATGAAAATGGTAATACTTTAGATAATGTTGTAGGATTCCTATTTAGATCTGATATATCAGCATTCTACTCAGGGTTTGCTTCAATTATATGATCAATAACAAATAATAATTACAAAGGTCAAGAATTGAAATTAGCAACATTTGGCGGAGTACCAAATGGTTTAGCTGTTGAAAGTTTCATGATTGGTTACTTAGCTTCAATTGATTTTTATAACCAATTGAAAGAAAATGAAACAGGAGTAAAAAAATTAACTGAGGTTTATAAAGCTGCGGGTATGGATGAATCAAAAATTGAGGAAGCTTTAAAAGTTAATGTATCAAGAGTTGACAGTCAAAAAACAGTTAAGTCTGAGTTTAAAAGTAACTTCTTTACAGACAACTTTAATGCTGGTGGAGGTACAGTAATTTCTCAACAACTTGTTAATGGAGGTGCTGATGTTGTTATGGGTGTTGCTGGACCACAAACAGGAGACTTATTGAGTGTAATAAAAAACCAAAGAGCTAATACAATGGTTGTTGGTGTTGATACAGATCAGGTGAATGCTTACCCTGGAAGTAGTGATAAATTTATTACTTCAGCAGAAAAAGATTTAGTATCTGCAACAATTGCAGGAGCTGCAATGACAACTTATGCGGATAACAAAGAGCTTAAAGAAAAATCAAAAGATGAAATTGCTAAAGTTATACTTAAAGACGATCAAAAAAATTTAGAGGATTGAAAAGGTCAAGAAATTTATATGGGTGGATCATTCTCTAAAGATGGAAAAAATAAAATTAATTCACAATTGCATGACGCAATAGAAAAAGCAATTCCAAATGAGGCACTTATTGATGCTTCAACATACTACTTTGATAAACAAGATTCTACTGCAGATGGTTGATTAAAAAACATTGGAGACGATACTATTAAAGAATATGTTAACTTAGTTATGAACAGTCTGGGTTTAACAGGAGATGTAATTTAAAATTATAAAAACAAAATAGCCGGCTAAAATCGGTTATTTATTATGAGGAGACAAATATGAGTCAATATGCCGTTGAAATGGAAAATATCTCAATGATATTTAACAAAACTATTGTGGCCAATAAAGATATAAATTTTAAAGTTAAAAAGAATGAGATTCATGCTCTTGTGGGGGAAAATGGAGCAGGAAAATCAACATTAATGTCAATTTTATTTGGTATTTATGAACCTACAACGGGTTCTATTAAAATAAATAATAAATTAGAAGCTATATCAAATCCAATTAAAGCTTCTAAGTTAGGTATTGGCATGGTTCATCAACACTTTAAATTAGTAGATATTTTTCCTTTATGAAAAAATATTGCTTTGGGTGCTGAAGAACTAATAGCAAAAACAATTGTGAATTCAAAAAAAATAAAAGAAGAAATTACTGCAATAATGAAAAAATATAATCTAAATGTCGATTTAGATCAAAGTGCAGGAAACGCTTCTGTTGGGGCTCAACAAAGAACTGAAATTTTAAAAATTCTTTATAGAGATGCTGATATTTTAGTTTTTGATGAACCAACAGCTGTGCTTACGCCTCAAGAAATTGATGGTTTGCTTGAAGTTATGAAAGAATTACAAGCGGCCGGTAAGACAATTATCTTTATTACTCATAAAATGGCAGAAATTTGAAAAGTTGCTAACTCTGCAACCGTAATAAGAAAAGGAACTGTTATAGATACTTTTGAAATTTCTAAAACTACTCCTGAAAAACTTGCAGAAGCAATGGTTGGTAGAAAAATTGTAGAAGTAAAAAACGAATATAAACCAACTCTTACTGAAACGGTTTTAAAAATGAAAAATGTAAGTGTTAGAAAAAGTAATAATCATAAAATATTGGGATTGAAAAACTTCAGTTTAGAAATTAAAGCAGGAGAAGTTGTTGCTATTGCTGGTGTAGAAGGTAATGGACAACAAGAGATAGTTAACGCAATAACTGGTTTAAGTAAAATTGAAAAGGGTCAAATTCTAGTTTCCGATGAAGACGTTTCGAAAAGTTCGATTTATGATAGATATAATAAATTCAAAATTCGTCATATTCCAGAAGATAGACATAAACATGGTTTAGTTTTAGACTCTACTTTATTAGAGAATATGGTATTACAAGATATTTCAAACAGTAAATTCAATAAAATGGGTATTTTAAATTTTGCAGCTATTCAAACTTATGGTCAAAAAATATTATTAAAATTTGATGTTAGAAATGCCCAATCGGGGTTTGCAATTTCTAGACAACTTTCAGGTGGAAATCAACAAAAAGCTATAGTTGGTAGAGAACTTACTGCTGAAAGTCAATTAATAGTTATTTTTCAACCAACAAGAGGTTTGGATGTGGGTTCAATAGAATTTATTCACAGTCAAATACTGAATGCAAAAAATGAAGGGAAAGCGATTTTATTGATTTCCTATGAATTATCAGAAGTTATGAGTTTAGCTGACAGAATAGTTGTTGTTAATTCTGGTGAAATGGTTGGAGAAATTGAAGCCAAAGGAGCCAAAAAAGAAGACATTGGTAGAATGATGTTGGGAAAGGAATCTTAGTATGAACTTTAAATTAAATAGATGATTAAGAAATCAAAAAATAAAGAGTTCAATTACTAGTGAAAGAAACCTTTCTAAACTAAGTTATTTAAAAGCTTCTGTAATTGCAATAGCAATTGGTTTTGTGGTTGGAGCACTTATTGTAATTCAACAAGGTTATAATGGATTTGAATTTATTTTTGCCTCATTTGGTTATTCTTTTGATGCAGCAACTATGAGTAAAACACTTAACTATTTAGCTGTATATATATTTTTAGGTTTAGGATTGGCTCTTGGATTCAAGGTTGGGCTATTCAACATGGGTGGTTCTGGTCAAGCAATACTTGGTATGACCTTGGCTGTAGCATTGATAGCAACAAAAGCCAACTCTGACGGAGTTGCATTTAGAGATGTAGATAAAAGCTTTGTAATAGTTGTTATGATAGCGTTTATATTGAGTGGAGTTTTTATCTCAACAATAGCAGGTTTGTTGAAAGTATTTTTCAACATTCATGAAGTTGTAACAACTGTTATGTTAAACTGAATTGTTTGATATTTTTCAAGATGATTTTTGATGGATTCAAGTTTTGGAAGGGGTAAATGATCAATTTCCAATGGATTAACACCAAAATTACCTTCAGATTGACTTTCAATTGGAGGTAACACTTGAATATTGGGGGTTGGGTTGGCTGTAGTGGCTGTGATAACTATTTACTTGTTACTATCTTTTACAACTTTTGGTTTTAAATTTAATGTTGTAGGAAAACAACCTCAAGCTGCTATGTATGCAGGAATTAAAAATAGACAATATCTAATTTTAACCACAGCATTACAGGGTCTATTTATTGGATTAGGGTCAATGTTTTATTGATTTAATATAAAATCTTCAATGGAGGTTGGTTCTGAAGTTCTTCCTTCAATTGGTTTTGATGCAATACCAATTGCATTGGTTGCATTCAATAATATCATTGGTGTAGTTCCTGTGGCTTTAATTTGAGCTATGTTTAAAGCTGGTTCTGAAAGAGCTTTAGGTTTACAATTTATTGGACTTTCTCCAGAAATATCAAGTTTAATATTTGGTATTATTATTTATTCATCAGCAGTTTACATTTTATTCTTAAAATTTAAACCTATTGAAAAAATTAAGTTATTTATATTTGAATCAAAATGTTATTTATATCGAGAATTTAAAATAGATATAAACAAAAAAATAAAAGATTTAAAACTTGAACTAAAAGAAATAAATAAGAAAGCTGATATTTTAGAATTAAAAAAACAAATTTCAAATATAAATCAAGAAATTTTAAAACTTAAAATCGATAAAAGATCTAACAAAGAAGACCAGGAAAAATATCATGATCTTAAAAAGCAATTATTGTCTTTAGAAAGTGTTTTAAAATCTGAAGTTGAAAATTACTTATCAATATATAAATCAAAAATAAAAATGCAAATTCAAAATAAGAAAATGACTTTTGAAGAAATGTACAATGATTACAATAATAAATCTTTCAAAGGTCTTAAGAAAAAAATTAAAACTGAACTTGCTGTGAAATATTACACTATTATGGATCAATTTGTATTAATGCAAATAGAACGAAATGATTTAATTAAAAATTTAAAATTAGAGAAAAAACTTATAAAAGAAAGAAGTGAGATTTCTTCTTTAATTAATAAAATAAGTCTACTTAAAAATAATAGTGAAAACGATAAAACTGAACTTGACGTTTTAAAAAATGAATTAAATCTAAAAATTAAAAACATTAAAGATGAAATTAATAATAAGATTAAAGAAATAATAAACAAATACGATCAAGATGCAAAATTAATCATTGATGAATTTAATGTATTTAAAAAAGCTAAATTAGATATATTAAAAGATTCAGAAGTAAATGCTAAATTATTTTTAAAAGAAAATAAGGAAAAATATGAAATTGAAAGAAAAAAATTAAAAGATAATACAAAAGATAAAGAAGAATACAAATTTTTGGAATTAAAAATTTGTATTGAACAGTATAAAGCTGAATTGGAGGTTGTTGAAAGATATGGTAAATAGTTTATTTGAAAACTTCTCTCTATATTTAGCGGTATTCTCTCTTGCAGCTCTTTCTGGACTAATTTCTGAAAGATCTGGTATTGTTAATGTGGGTATTGAAGGTTATATGATAATGGGTGGTTTGACAACTGCTATTATAGGACAAAATCTTTCTGAATCAATGGGAAATTGAACACAAGTTATGGCAATATTTGCCGGAGCTTGTGTTGGGGGGGCAATTTCTTTATTACACTCATTTGCTTCTATTAAATTAAAAGCAGATCAAATAATATCTGGTACTGCAATTAACTTGCTTGCACAAGGTATAGGCCTATATATGGCCACAATGGGTGCTAATACATACATTTATGGTGACTACACAGTTATTTCTGTTGATTCAAATAGAATTTTTACATTTTATTTAATAATTGCTATGTTGATAACTTTATTAACAGGCTTATACTTTTCATTTACTAGAACTGGTATGAGACATATTTCTGCTGGTGAAAATCCAAACGCTTTAGAAGCTGCTGGGGTAAATGTAATAAAATATAGAATTATTGCTGTTTTATTTTCAGGAATAATAGCTTCTTTGGCTGGTGGTATATACACAATAACAGCTAGGGGTTCTTATTTTTATGGAACAGCTGATGGTATGGGTTTTCTGGCCTTGGCTATAATGATAGTTGGTCAATGAAGGGTTAAGTGAGTAACTCTCGGTGCTGCTGGGTTTGCATTCTTCTTTGCACTATCAAAGGCTCTTCCAATTAACTTGGAAGGTGGATGAATTAAAACCAATGCAAAACTATTCCAAGTATTACCATTTGTAATTTCATTAGGAACTATGGTTGGATTATCAAAATGATCAAAACCACCAGCTGCCGCGGGTATTCCTTACGATAAAGCAAAAAGATAAAAAAGTTTCATTAAGAAACTTTTTTTTATTTTTATAAGATTAAATTATAAAATATTTATGTATATAAAAGGAGAATTTAAAATGTCAAATATACCCACACCACATATTAATGCTAAAAAAGAAGATATAGCAAAAATAGTTCTAATGCCAGGAGATCCTTTAAGAGCTAAAAAAATAGCAGAGACGTATTTAGAAGATTATAGATTAGTAAATGAAGTAAGAAATATGTTTATGTACACAGGAACTTATAAAGGAGTTAAAGTTACTGTTGCAGGAAGCGGAATGGGATGCCCAAGCATTGGGATCTATTCATATGAATTATTTAAATTCTATGATGTCGATTACATAATTAGAGTTGGAAGTGCAGGAAGTTATAACGAAAATATTAACGTATATGATATTTTTAATGCCAAAGAAGCTTTTGGAGAAAGTAATTATGCAAAAATTGCTGCAAATATAGATTCAAACATTATTGAAGCAGGTCAAACATTATTCAATAAAATTGAAGAAGTTGCAAAAAGAAATGAAATAAAAACACATGTTGGTAGATGTCACTCTTCTGATGTGTTTTATAGATATGACGATTCAATGACGTTTGCTAAAGAAAATGGACTTGATGTAGTTGAAATGGAGTCATATGCATTATTTTCAAATGCTATTGTAACCGGAAAACAAGCTGCTTGTTTATTGACAATTTCAGATAGTTTTATAACAAACGAAGCTACAACAGCTGAGGAAAGACAAAATAATTTCATGCAAATGATTGAATTGGCCCTAGAAACTTCTTTAGAATTAAAATAGTATAAAATCCAAATCACCTTTTGGTGGTTTTTTAGTTTTGGAAAAAAATTCTAGCAAAGTATTTTACTATCTTTCAAAATATAGTAAAATAAAATAGATTTTGTAAACGAGGTAATTTAATGATAATTTTAGCTATTGAATCAAGTTGTGATGAATTTAGTATATCTATTATGAGAGATGGCAAAATCCTATCAAATATTATTTCTAGTCAAATTAAAGAACACTCAGAATTTGGAGGAGTAGTTCCTGAATTGGCCTCAAGATTGCATGTTGAAAATTTTCATTGAGTTTTAACTAAATCTCTAAAAGAAAGCAATGTTGTTTTAGAAGAAGTTGATTACATTTCTTACACTTCAAACCCAGGATTAATAGGAAGTTTAATTGTAGGGAAATTAGTTGCACAAACACTAGCAATGTATTTGAATAAACCTTTAATGGAGATGAATCATATTAAAGGTCATATATATGGTGCAAATATTGACGATAAATTTGTATATCCAGTTTTAGTTTTGGTCGTTAGCGGAGGGCACACCCAGATCCAACTGCTTGAAAAATCTTTGGATTTTAAAATAATAGGATCAACACAGGATGATGCGGTTGGAGAATGTTATGATAAAGTGGCTAGAGTTCTCGGTCTTCAATATCCTGGTGGACCCAAAATTGATAAATTAGCACAAAAAGGTAATCCCGATAGATATCAACTACCTATAAGTAAGAATGATGATACATATGATTTTTCATTTTCGGGTTTAAAAACAGCTAGTTTAAATTTGATTAATAAATTAAATCAAAACAATGAAAAAATAATTATTAACGATTTATGTGCTAGTTTTCAAAAAACTGCAATTAACACATTGATGTTGAAGTTTGAAAGAGCGGTAAAAGAGTTTAAACCAGAAACAATAACTGTAGTTGGTGGTGTTAGTGCTAATTCAAGTATTAGATCAAAATTCTTTGAAATAGGAAAGAAATACAACATAAGCAAAATCATAGTTCCAAATATGGAATATTGTACAGATAATGCAGCAATGATAGCTGAATTAACAAATGAATATATCAAAAATAAGAAATAGAGGTTTTAAAATATGAGATCATTTTTAAGTAAATTGACTACAATTGACGATAAAGATTTAACAATTAAAGAAAAGAAGATTGTTGAATATATTAAAAGTCATTTAAAAGAAATTGTAGATACAAATATGAAGATTGAGAGAATGGCACAAGAAGCGGGAACTGGTTATAGTGCTATTTATGGATTGCTAAAAAAACTTAATATAAAAGGTTTTAGAGATTTTGCAATATCTCTTGCAAATGATGCTGAAAATCAAGAAATAAATATAGCAAAAAATGATGAAAATGTTGTGGCTGGTTATATAAATATAATCAAACAAAACTATGCTCTAATAGATAAAAAATCAATTTTTGAAACATTGAGCATAATAAGATCTGCAAAAAGAGTTTTTGTTTGTTATTGAGAAAATTTATTATCAGGTCCAGCTCATGAACTTTCAAACTTTTTTTATAAAAATGGTTTCAATGTTCATCTATTGGATAGTGATCACGAAACCATTAAAGATAGAATCAAATCTTCAAATGAAGAAGATGTCTTTTTGTTCTATACAAGATATGGAAACTCTTCAAGATTGGATAATGCAATTAAAGAGATAGGTGAACTTAATAGAAAAGTAATTTATATATCAGGTAAAGTTGCTTCACACGATATTACAAAACACTTAAATTCAATACATACGTTAATAGTAGACAATCCAGATACAAGTATTTACAAAGGGCATATTTCCCATTCGGTTCCTTTCAACTATTTTAATGACTTACTAATTTATCATTTTTTAAATTCAGAGAAATAATTTTTTAGAATAGAGGTTTATCAATGAAAAATTCAAGAAGAATTAAAAAAAATACCTTAATAAATAATGTAAAAAAAGGATTTAGAACATTTTATGGTGGAATGGAAACTCCTTTTAAACAATCCTCATTAAGAGTTTGAATACAAGCTAGAAAATTCAATAAAACACGACAAGACAGAAAATGACTTAAAGAACTTTTAACCACAAACAAGGTTGTAAGAAGATTTTATAAAAGACCTGAATTAGAAATTCAAGATATAGAAAATGTAACTCCAGTAGACTTTAAATCAAGAGATAATCTTAATTTAAAAGGTCTAATTTATGAACCAAATAAAGGATCAAACAAATGAGTTATAGCTTCGCATTGATTTGCAGGTCATAAAACTTGATCGTTACATCATGCTAAAGTTTTTGTTGAAATGGGTTATAACGTGATGGTTTATGACTTTAGGGGTCATGGACAATCGCAAAATGACTCAACAACAATGGGTGGAAAAGAACATAAAGATCTTATGGGTGCTGTTGATTGATTAAAAGAAAATAAAAAGATAGATCAATTAGCCTTTATGGGAACAAGTATGGGTGCTTTTGTTTCAAATTATTGTTCAATTCTATACAAAGAGGAACTAAAAGCTTTAAACTTTAAATTTGTTGTTTCTGATGTAACTTATGGAAGTGTATTCAGTTTATTTTTACATGTAAGAAATGTATATTTAGGGTTTCTTCCTAAAAAAAGAACTAAAAAATTTATAAATAAAGTTATTGCTAAACAAAACAAAAAGGAAGTTAGCATAAATTTACATGAAGTAAGTATATTCCACCTACTAAGAGAAGGTGGTAATAAAGATTTATTCCCAACATTATTTTGTCACTCATCAGATGATAAAGTAACTAGTCCTACAGATACATATGAATTGATTATCAAAAGAAATAATCAAGACGATGATTATTTAATGTTCAACTTTTCAATGCACACTCAAGGTATAAGATACCACTTTAAAACATTTAATTACAAGTTGGCTGAATTTATAAATAGATTTGAAAAAGATGATGTTCTATTTGATAAAGTTATAAAAGAGTGAGAGTTATTAAAATTTGAAAAAAAAGATCAGTTATCATTGATGCTTAAATAATTAAATAAGAGAGAACTTTGGTTCTCTTTTTTTGTATAATAATATTGCAAAAAGGAAGTATTAATATGAAAGACATTAGAGAGTTATATTTGGTATATAAAGATTTAAAAGAGATCACCTTAATAGCTAGGGTTAGAAACAACAGACAAGGTAAGGTTGTTAGTTTCTTGGTTCTTAATGATGGAACAACTTTAAACGATATTCAAGTTGTTTATAAACCAGAAACTAAAGGATTTGATCAAGCAACTAAAGCCAGAGTTAGTTCAATTGTGGAAGTAAGAGGTTTAATTGTTTTAACTCCGGGAAAACAACAAGAGTTTGAAATTCAAGCGCAAGAAATTACATTGTTAGATCAAGCGATTGAAGATTATCCATTACAAAAAAAGGAACATTCACCAGAGTTTTTAAGAGAAATTTCACACCTAAGAGCAAGAACAAAAACATTTCAAGCAATTTTTAGAATTAGATCTATGGCTGCTTTTGCAATTCACAAGTTCTTTCAAGAAAAAAATTATGTATATGTTAATACTCCGATAATTACTGAAAATGATGCAGAGGGTGCTGGTGAAGCGTTTGTTGTAACAACAAGAGAAGATGCTAACTACGAAGAGGATTTCTTTGGTAAAAAAGCAAGCTTAACGGTTTCTGGACAATTAAATGGTGAAGCATATGCGCAAGCGTTTAAAAATATTTATACATTTGGACCAACTTTTAGAGCTGAAAATTCAAACACATCAAAGCATGCTGCAGAATTTTGAATGATTGAACCAGAAATGGCATTCTGCGACCTAAAAGGAAATCTAGAAATAATTGAGGATTTAGTAAGATACACAATTAACTATGTATTTGAAAATGCAAAAGATGAACTAGATTTTTGTAATGAAAATCTCGAAGAAGGATTGATCGAAAAACTTAATATAGTTAGAAACTCAAAATTTGCAGTTAATAAATATGAAGAAGTAATTAAAATACTTAAAAAGGCAGTTGAAGACGGTCATATATTTGAAGAACCAAATATTGAATTTGGTTTAGATTTAGGAACAGAACATGAAAGATATATTTGTGAAGTGGTTAATAAATGTCCTACATTTGTAACTGACTATCCTAAAGAAATTAAAGCCTTCTATATGAAACAAAACCAAGACAATAAAACAGTTGCAGCAGCAGATTTACTTGTTCCTGGAATTGGTGAACTTGTTGGTGGAAGTCAAAGAGAAGATGATTTTGAAAAAATTATTACAAGATGTAAGGAAATGGGTATAGATCCAGAAGAACTGGACTGATATAATGGTCTAAGAAATTATGGTTATTATAAATCGGCTGGATTTGGACTTGGTTTTGAAAGATTAATTATGTACATTACTGGCGCTCAAAATATTAGAGATGTAATTTCTTTCCCAAGAACCCCAAGAAATTTATTATTTTAAAAACAACGAAAGTTGTTTTTTCTCTTTGCTATTTTTTTGAAAAAGGTACTTTGTACTTATAAATTAGTGTAAAATATATATGTTAAATAAGGGGGATATACCATGTTAGTTTCATTTGTTATTACATGACAAGAAATAGAAGAAAACGTTAATGAAACACTACAAAGTGTTCTTAACCAAACTGATGATGATTATGAAATCATTTTAATATCAGATAAAATGCTTGAAGATAACCAAGAATTTGTTATCCTAAGAAATTATTTCTGAGACATCAAAAATATTAAAACAGTTGTAAACAGTTCTATTCAAGGGGCAGCTGTATGTTGAAACACTGCAATTGATTTAGCTGATGGTGACTACATTAAATTTATCTCTCAAGGTGATACTATAAGTCCTGATTTTGTAAAAAATCTGAGAACTGAATTAAATAAATATAATGGTGAAGAAGTTGATTTAATTGAATATAATGTTCAATTAAGGGGTTTATCAGATAAAACAATTGATACTCACTTAGAAAAAGGTAAACTATACAACTTAAACAGAGAATTCCAACCCTATGCAAGTATAAGTGCAACTTTATCAAATAAATTATTTAGAACTCAATTATTAAAAGAGTTTGGTTTTAAATTTAGAAGATTCGTTAGATTTGACATGTTATTTGCATATAAAGTATTAGGTCAAACAGACACTTATTTATTCTTAGATACAGAAAAACCATTGGAAGAAGTTTATTTGGGACAAGTTCAATACTCAGTATTTGACCTAGTAAATCAATGAACTCATATTTTAAATTACTACAGAAGAATTGGTAAATTTAAAGATTTAAAAGATTATTTAAACTATGCATATTATAAAACTCTAATTCACATTTGATTATGAAATATTAGAAAATATGATAATAAATTATTAATTAAAAAAGCAGCTACTTTTGCAAGTAGAAAATTTGAAGATAAAAGAGAAGATTTTATGAAAAATAATAAGGCCTTCCTTGAAACTAAAGATGTTAGATTTATAGAAATTGTTGATCAATTCTCATCATACATCAAAGAAATTATGAAACTTGCAAAATAAAAAGGGTGAGTTTAATGACACATCAAGAAGAAAAAAATATCATAGAAAAATCTTCTCATAATTTGGTTCAACCACATTTGGGAAGAATTTTTTTTGCTAGATTATTTGATTTGATTGTGTGCTCTATACCAACATTAATATTGACCTTTTTGAATCCAATTACAGATTTAAAAACTCTTTTTATTAATTTGCCTGTTAGTCAAATTGTTTTATTTATATATTTTATTTTATTGCCATACTTTTGAAAAGGTAACACAATTGGCAAACTTATTTTTTCTCTTAGATTAATTAAAGATAACAACAAAAAAATTAAAATGAAAGAAATATTTTTTAGAGAGTTTTATTTTTTGTATATTCCTTTAGTTATTCAATTAGTTATTCAACTGATAATTGGTTTGATAATATTCACTAGCGATGATCCAGAAAATATAAAATCACTTTCATTTATAGTAACAACAATTAGAAATATAGGATTTACATTTTTGGCGATTTGATTTATTTATATACCTATTACAATATATTTACAAAAAGAACACATATCAGCAGTTGATCTTAAATTAAACACAAAAGTTTATTATTTAGAAAAAGTTTTGATTATAAACAAAAGAGAAAAAAGCAAAAACCATATTCACTTACAAAAAGATAGACCAGGAAATTTTGACTTAGAAGAAATCGATAAAATAATTGATCAAGATAAAGATTTAAATAATTAATAAAAATAAATAAAAAATTGATATGATAGAAAAGTTATAGGAGTTATTATATGATAGAAAATTTACTAAAAGATTTGAATGACGAACAACTCGATTCAGTTATCACAACAGATGTTCCATTAAGAATAATTGCTGGAGCTGGTAGTGGTAAAACAAGAGTTATAACAACAAAAGTTGCGTACTTAATTGAAAAAGAAAAAATATTTCCATCAAAAATTCTCGCAGTAACTTTTACAAACAAGGCTGCTCAAGAAATGAGAGATAGAGTAAAAAAAATAATTCCCAATTTAGATAGAAATCCAATGATTACAACATTTCACTCTTTTTGTGTAAGGGTTTTAAGAGAAGATTGTGAATACATTGGCCTTTCTAAAGATTTTACAATAATTGACGGAGCTGACCAAGGTAAAATCATTAGAGATATAATAAAAAATTTGGATATTACATCCGATAAAACTAAACCAGAAAAAAAGATTCTTTCTAAAATAAGTAATTGAAAATCTAAACAATTAACATGAGAAGAAGCTTATGAAGAAACTTTTAATATTGCTGAAAAAAAATGAGCAAAAGCTTATAGAGACTATGAACAATATTTAGCAGAGAAAAATTATTTAGATTTTGATGATTTAATTCTAAAAGT
This sequence comes from Spiroplasma monobiae MQ-1, assembly GCF_002865545.1. NCBI lineage: Bacteria > Bacillati > Mycoplasmatota > Mollicutes > Entomoplasmatales > Spiroplasmataceae > Spiroplasma > Spiroplasma monobiae. The sequence goes on from NZ_CP025543.1 coordinate 99,053, forward strand.
TCATAAATTATTTAATGAGAATATTGATGTTAGAGAAAAATGAAAAAATAGATTTGAGTATATATTAGTTGACGAGTTTCAAGACACAAACTATACACAATTTGATCTAATAAAATGACTTACTGGTTCTAGAAATAATTTAACTGTTGTTGGAGATCCCGATCAAACCATTTATTCTTGAAGAGGAGCTAAAGTAAATATTATTTTAAACTTTAAAGATGAATTTAAAAACTCAAGAACTATTATGTTAACTGAAAATTATAGATCAACAAAGCCTATTTTGGATATTGCAAATGATTTTATTGATAATAATAAAAATAGAGAAAAAAAAGATATATTCACTCAAAAAAAGGAAGGAGAAATAGTGAGGGTTAAAGAAGTTGCTTCAAGAAATTTTGAAGCCAAGTTTGTTTCTAAAAAAATTAAAGAACTAATAGAAGAACAAAATTATAAATACTCTGATATTTATGTTTTGTATAGAACAAATGCTTGATCTCAAGAGTTCGAAAAAGAGTTTCAAAATCAAAAGATACCATTCCATTTAATTGGTGGTTTTAAATTTAGAGATAGAAAAGTGATTAAGGACGTAACCTCACTACTAAGAGTTGTGGTTTTTAAAGATGATTTGGCAATGGATAGAATATTTGGTTTCACTCCAAAAGTTGGTGCTGTAACTGCCTCAAAACTAAAACAAGCAGCTTTTGAATTTGATTTAAATTTATTCGATTTCCTAACTCAACACCAACAAGAAGTTAATTCAATATCTAAAAACTTAAATGAACTAATAAATTGTTTAATAAAAGCTAGAAAATTATTTGAAGAAAACAGAAGTCTTTTAGAGTTGACAACAATGTTGGTTAAAGAGTCTGGCTATAAAGATAGATTAGATTTAAAGGATAAAGAAGATATAGAATCTTTACAAAACTTAGAAGCATATTACGATCAAATGGAGAAATATGACATTTCATACAACGAGGGTGAAAATGAATTAAATAGAGCTGTAAGTTTTTTACAAGAAGAAGCGCTTTCTAGCGATGAAGATAATGAAGTTGAAATTAACAAAGTTACATTGCTTACAATCCACTCTGCAAAAGGATTGGAAAATAAAGTTGTATTTATTGTTGGGTTAAACAAGGATGTATTTCCTTCTAAAATGAGTTTTTACTCAATCGAAAGTTTAGAAGAAGAAAGAAGAGCTTTCTACGTTGCTATAACCAGAGCACAAGAAATGTTATTTGTTTCTTATGTTTCTGGTGAGTATTCATATATTTCTAGTGGTGAATTAGGACCTTCTAGATTTATTCAAGAATTAAATCCTGATTTATATGAAATTGAAAAAAGTATCTATTTCCACTCTAATACAGAAACTTCAAGTGGATATAAAGGAAAACCCAGTTTAGAATCAAAACCATCAAAACTAGAAGCTGGAGTGGTTAAGGGAGACCGAATTAATCATATGGTGTTTGGCATAGGAACTGTTGTAAAAGTTATAGATAAATATATATCTGTAGCATTTGTAGATCCAAAACAAGGGGTTAAAATGATTCCTATTAACAGCTCTTCGTGAGAAAAAATGGAATAACTTTTGGAAAATCACTAAAAAGTGAAATGTTTTTCTTGTATATAAAAGTTTTTTATATACAATAATATTGTTAAGGAGGATAAGATATGACTTCATTTACAGCAACAGTAATTGATCCGGTTGGATTACATGCAAGACCTGCATCAGTTTTAACCAAGGAAGCTTCAAAATTCGCATCAGAAATTAAAATCAAATGTGGAGATAAAGAAGGTAACTTAAAATCAATTATGAACGTAATGGCACTTGCAGTTAAAACAGGTGCTGAAATTACAATTGAAGCAAATGGCGAAGACGAAAACGAAGCTATTGAAGCAATTGAAAAAGCAATGAAAGATAACTCAATTATCTAATTTGATTAAAAGTCCTACGGACTTTTTTTTGTCCACATTTTGTCCACATTTTAACCACATTTATTTTTAAAAACCCTTTATTTAAGGGCTTTTTTTACTTATTTATTACTAAAAATAAATTTATTTTTTTTCAAAAAAATATGGTATTTTTCTTTTTTTTAGTTATAACAATATAGAAATGAAAACATAATTTCACAAAAAAAAGATGCGGAAATTTGGTGAAACTCCAAAACTGTACCAGCACCTGTAATAAGGAAATAGAAATTTAATGATCTATTAGAATTTGAGTCAGATGCCAATTCTTTTATATAAATCTTTTACTGGCTATAAAAGATAATATTTACAAATAATATTTTAGCCACGATACAATCATCGTGTTTTTGTTTCACTAAAAGTGCAGTTAATGCGCGTAAAATTTTGTGAAATGATATGTTTTTCAAACTATCATTTTTAACAACCCAAATTACTATCAATCATAATATTAAGGCGTTAAAAACGCACCAACTATTCAAAAAACTGGGTAGTTTTTAAAAAAAGAAAGGCAATAAACTTATGGCAAAGAAAAAAAATCAATATTACTATGATTCACTTTCACCAATTGAATTTGCATTAAACAAATTTAATGGAAGAATGAGATCAGTTAACTGAAACGTTATGAACGATGATAAAGATTTAGAAGTATGAAATAGAGCAACACAAAACTTTTGATTACCAGAGAAAGTACCGGTTTCAAACGATTTAGTATCTTGAAAAACTTTAACTCCTGAATGACAAGAGTTAATTACAAGAACTTTTACTGGACTTACATTGTTAGATACAATTCAAGCAACAGTTGGAGATGTTGCTCAAGTACAAAACTCACTGACAGACCATGAACAAGTTGTTTATACTAACTTTGCATTCATGGTGGCTGTTCATGCGAGATCATATGGAACAATCTTTTCAACTTTATGTTCAAGTGAACAAATAGAAGAAGCTCATGAATGGGTTATTAACTGTGATAGTTTGCAAGAGAGAGCTAAAGCATTAATTCCTTACTATGTAGGAAACGATCCTTTAAAATCAAAAGTTGCAGCAGCACTTATGCCTGGATTCTTGTTGTATGGTGGATTCTATTTACCATTTTATTTATCAGCTAGGGGTAAATTACCAAATACATCTGACATAATCAGATTAATTTTAAGAGATAAAGTTATTCACAATTACTACAGTGGTTATAAATACCAAAGAAAAGTTGAAAAGCTTTCTCCTGAAAAACAAGCAGAAATGAAAAAATTTGTATTCGATCTATTATATGAGTTGATAGATTTAGAAAATAAATTCCTTTATGAATTATACGATGGTTTCGGAATAGCAGAAGATGCTGTAAGATTCAGTTTATATAATGCTGGAAAATTCTTACAAAACTTAGGTTACGAGTCACCATTTACAGAAGAAGAAACAAGAATTGAGCCTGAAATTTTCACTCAATTATCAGCTAGAGCTGATGAAAATCATGATTTCTTCTCAGGAAATGGATCATCATATGTAATGGGTGTAACTGAAGAAACTTCAGACGAAGACTGAGAATTCTAATAAATGCACGATGACGTTATCAAAATATCTGGACAAGATATTGTGAGACCGAAGGGAAAAGTATTTTGTGTATACTTTTCATCAATTTCAAACAACACCCATAGATTTATGGATAAATTAGATGTAAATGACGCAAGAATTCCTTATGAATTAGACGAAGATTTAATTGTGGATAAGGAATACGTATTAATTACTCCGACATATGCCGGGGGAGGTGGAGACACTAAAGGTGCCGTCCCACCTCAAGTAGTTAAATTTTTAAATAACGAAACTAATAGGAATTTATGTAGAGGAGTGATTGCTTCTGGTAACACCAACTTTGGTGACACCTTTGCAATTGCGGGACCTATCATTTCTAAGAAATTAGGTGTTCCTCTTTTATATCAATTTGAACTATTAGGTACTAAAAATGATGTTGACACTATAAGAGAAATCTTAGAAGATTTCTGAAGGGGAAAAGAAAATGAACAAAGATAATATCAAAAATCTTTCTGGTACAAATGAATCTGATGAATATATCAAATTAAATGCTAGAGCAAAACTTTTTGTTCCAGGTCAAGACAATTTTAAATTAGATATTCAAGCAGCAGAAATGTACATGAAAGAGCACATTGAACCAAATATGATGAAATTTGGGTCAACAAAAGAAAGAATTGATTATTTAGTAACAAATCAATACTATGATGATCAAGTAATCAATAAATATACAATCGAACAAATCGATGAAATAACAAAATATGCATATTCATTCGATTTTAAATTCCCAAGTTTTATGGGAGCTTTAAAATTCTTTAATGCTTATGGATTAAAAACTTTCGATGGTAAACAATACCTTGAAAACTATGAAGATAGAGTAGTTTCAAATGCTCTATTCTTAGCTGGTGGTAACTTTGAAAAAGCTAAAAACATTTTAAAACAAATTATTTTAGGAAGATTTCAACCTGCAACTCCAACATTCTTAAATGCTGGTAAAAAACAAAGGGGAGAATATGTATCTTGTTACTTATTAAGAGTAGAAGATAACATGGAATCAATTGCAAGAGCAGTTACAACATCACTACAATTATCAAAACGTGGTGGAGGAGTTGCTTTGTGTTTGACAAACTTAAGAGAATTTGGTGCACCAATTAAAAATATTGAAAACCAAGCTACAGGAGTTATTCCTGTAATGAAAATCTTAGAAGATTCATTCTCATATGCAAACCAATTAGGACAAAGACAAGGCGCTGGAGCCGTTTACTTAAATGTTCACCACCCAGATATCATGTCATTCTTGGATACAAAAAGAGAAAATGCTGATGAAAAAATAAGAATTAAATCTTTATCATTAGGAGTTGTTGTTCCGGATATTACTTTTGAATTAGCAAAAGAAAATAAAGAAATGGCACTATTCAGTCCTTATGATGTAGAAAAAGTTTATGGAAAACCATTCTCAGATATTTCGGTAACTAAAGAATATGAAAACATGGTAAATAATCCAAAAATTAAAAAAACTTACATTAATGCAAGAAAGTTATTCCAAGCTATCGCTGAATTACATTTTGAAAGTGGATATCCATACTTATTGTTTGATGATACTGTAAATAACAACAATGCTCACCCAGTAGCTGGAAGAATTGTTATGAGTAACTTGTGTAGTGAAATTGTACAGGTATCAACACCAAGTGAATTTAATGCTGACTTATCATTTTCAAAAACTGGAGAAGATATTTGTTGTAACTTGGGAAGCATGAATATTGCAAAAACAATGGAAAGTGGAGAAGAGTTTTCTGAAGTAATCTATAACTCAATTCTTGCTTTAGATCACGTTTCAAGAAACAGTGATTTATCAAGTGCTCCTTCAATTGAAAATGGAAATAAAAATAATCACGCTGTTGGATTAGGTGCTATGAACTTACATGGTTTCTTAGCAACAAATCACATTTACTATAATTCACCAGAAGCTGTAGACTTTACAAATATGTTCTTCTACACAATGGCATTTCATGCTTTTAAAGCTTCAAATAAATTGGCAAAAGAATTTGGTTCATTTGCAGGATTTAATATTTCTAAATTCGCAGACGGTTCATTCTTTGATAAATATACAAAATGTGAAGAAAATAAATGAACTCCTGAATCAGATACAGTAAAAAACTTATTTGATAAAAACAATGTTACTATCCCTACTCAACAGGATTGAATTGATTTAGCAGAAGAAATTAAAAAAACAGGATTAGCAAACTCACACTTGATGGCTGTTGCTCCAACTGGATCAATTAGTTACTTATCATCATGTACACCGAGCTTACAACCTGTAGTTGCTCCAGTCGAAGTTAGAAAAGAAGGAAAACTTGGAAGAGTTTATGTTCCTGCTTATAAAATTGATTTTGACAACATGGGTTATTACTCACTTGGAGCATATGAAGTGGGACCAGATCCAATTATTGACATTGTAGCTGCAGCACAACAACACGTTGATCAAGCTATATCATTAACATTATTTATGACAGACCAAGCAACAACAAGAGATTTAAACAAAGCATATATTAGAGCATTCAAAAAAGGATGTGCATCAATATATTACGTAAGAGTTCGTCAAGAAGTTCTTGAAGACAGTGAAAACTACGAATGTGATGCTTGTGTAATATAAAAAAGTAAAAACTATAAAAGTTTTTGCTTTTTTTATTGCTTTTTTTCAAAAAAAAAAAAAAAAAGCATAATAGGTTATAATATTTATTGAGGATAAAAATATGATTGAGATAAAAAATATATCCAGAAAATTGGGGAATTTTGGATTAGAAAATGTTAGTTTTACTATCAAAAAAGGTTCTGTTGTTGCATTTGTTGGGGATAATGGTGCAGGAAAAACGACAACCATTAAAGCTCTTTTTGGTGAACTTAAACTAGATAGTGGAGAAATTTTAATTGACGGACAAGATTTATTTAAAAATAACAACTTGTCAAAAGTTGCTTTTTTTCCAGATTCAAATAATGTGCCTTTAGATATAAGGATTCATGAATATTTACAATATATTTGTGCTGCAAATAATATGAATAAGGAAAGAACGGATTTAAGTATTGATAATGTATATAGATTATTAGAACTTAGACCTTATAAAGATAAGAAAATAAAAGAGCTTTCATCTGGATGAAAAAAGAAAGCTATAATGGCAAGTGTTTTAGTTAGATCACCAGAATATATAATTTTTGATGAACCAACAGCTAATGTGGATGTTGAATCTAAATTATATTTTATGGAAATATTTAAATTATTATCAAAAGTAGGAATAACCATTCTAATTACTAGTCATATCATTGAAGAACTTCAAGAATTGGCCAACTATCTTGTACTAATTAAAAAGGGACAAATTGTTTATGCAAGTGATTTTGACAAATCAAAAGAACACATAATGGACGTTTATAAAAGACATATGAATGAACCCATAAAAGATTTACATGTATTAAGAGATTTATATAATAAAAGGAATAAAAGATAATGAAAAAGGATTTGAATGTAGTGAAGAGAGAAGAAAGTACTTCAAACTTTCAAAAAGAAGTAAAAAACTTTTTTCTACTTTATAGAATTAATTTAAAATTAAGTCTTAGAGATGTTGGTTCAATAATAAGTGGTATATTATTTGCCTCCTTAGTTACTCTATTTTTTATATTAGAGTTTTCAGAAATAATAGTGGCAGGTTCTGCCGATAAATATGGCACTTACAAAATACTTGTATACACATTGGGATCTAGCACATTGATATTTCATATTTTGTTAAGCTCACTATATTTATTTAAAAAGCAGGTAAAAGATGGTATAGCTTCTATTGAACTAAGAGCTGGTTTTAAAACTTGAAAATCTTATTTAATAAGAGTTTTAATTGTTTTTTCTACTTCTCTTGTATATATTGGAGTTTCTCTTGCAATAACAATAGTATTAAATGCAATGAGTATTGGTAACACAAAATTATTCTTTAATTTACATTATTCACAAGTATTTTTCTTAACTTTCCTTGCTTTCTTTTCAACTATGATCATGACAGTTGTTATGGTTATGTTTAAAACTTCTATGGCAACAATGTTTGCTATGGTTTACATGATAGCTATAGCTTTGGCTCCAATCACAGCCTCATTTAGTTATTTACTATTTCAAGAAAGAGATACAAATTATAATACTAATATAAGAATTATTTCAGGATCTAAATTTTATAACAGCTTTAAAGGAAATGAAGAACTATTTAATGATGATAATGGTTTTGGAAAATCAAAAACAACAACATCAATTAATGAATATGTTAAAGCTACTTTAGATCCTCTTTCTGAATATACAGAAGATGGCAAAAGTATATATGACGAAAATTATAAAATGGAAGGTTTTTCTTTGAGACACAGTGTCGAAATGAATGGGGCTTCTTCTTCTGTTAAGTTTGAAAATTCAAAAGCAAGTCATATCTTAACTAAAAATTTAGGTTTTGGACAAGTTTACTATAACTATAATGTCTTTGAAGAAAATGGAGTAGAAAGTAAACAAGAATATCTACTTGAAGAGACACCTATATGACCGCTTTTGGAAGCTATTAATGAAGCTGTTTTAAAAAATCAAGATAGCTTTTCAAGTAATAATAGTGGAGAAATACCAACTTTATTTATTGAGAAATCAAGTTACTATTGAATGAATAGAATTGATGGAAAAAATATGGATATAGATAATTTGGTAAAAGAACTTTCAAGGCAATTACCTGAATATTCTGGAATACTGAAATTTATTCAAAACTTCTATAACCAATATAGATCTATATTAGCTGATGCTTATTACAAGGGTAGGTATTGAAGTTCTGGTTCAAGTTATAAAGCTTCATACAATGATATCCTAGATAATGCTTTAATACCATCTTCAAGAGGAGTTCAAATTGATAATTATTACTCTTGAAAAGAACTTTATACAATAGGAAATTATCCTAATTACAGTGATCCGTTCAATTTTGATGAAGTTGATGCACCTAACAAAAGGGATAGATGTAGTTTGGGATACAAAAATGAGTTAGCAAAATCTCATAATGATGAAATGGCAAAAGTTTATAAAAGCTTTCCTGAACTTACAATATTAAATCAACTAATTGTAAGTTTATGAAGAATGGCAATGGATTTTGATATATACAGAACTGATGAATTGGATTCATCTTTATATGAATATTACAACACAACAGTTGCTTCTAACACTTTAAAAACTGATATATTCAGACACTTTGCAGCAATGTCTACAGGATTATTTTCTGATGTACTGTACAATGATCTTTTCAATGTTTCAAATGAAGTATTTTATCAAGGTCAATTTTATACAGTGACAAATATATTTGATTTTGAAAACTTTAGTTACACAAATAGAGAAGCTGATGCAGCAATGCAACCAGCTTATAAAACAACAAAAATAAAAACCAAAACATTATTTTTAATACCGTTAGCTTATTTTGTTTATATTGTATTGATATCACCGCTTGGTTATATTGGTTATGTTGTATTTAACAAAAAGGCAAAATTATAGAAAGGAGCTTTAAGAATGATTGAAATAAAAAATATTACAAGAGATTTGGGTGGTTTTGTTATAAATCAAGTAAGTTTCAAAATAAAAAAAGGTTCTGTTGTTGCATTTGTTGGGGATAATGGTGCAGGAAAAACAACAACCATTAAAGCTCTTTTTGGTGAACTAAAATTAGAACAAGGAGAAATCCTAATGGATGGACAGAATATTTTTGAAGAAGAAAATCTACAAAGAATAGCTTTCTTTCCAGACTCAAATAGTGTTCCTTTGAATATGAAAGTAAAAGATTACGTTTCTTATGTTTGTGCTGTTAACGGAATGTCAAAACAAGATGCCCAAGAATCTGCATCTAAAATATTTGCAATGCTTTCTTTAGAGCCTTATATAAATAAAAAAATTAAAAGTTTAAGTGCTGGTTGAAAGAAAAGAGCGATTATGGCAAGTGTTCTAGTGAGAACTCCTGAATATATAGTTTTTGATGAACCAACAGCAAATGTTGATGTAGAAGCCAAACTATCATTTATGAATATTCTTCATGAACTTTCTAAAATCGGAGTAACAATTTTAATTACAAGTCACATTCTTGAAGAACTTCAAGAAGTTGCTAATTATGTTGTTTTTATTCGTGATGGAGAAGTTGTGATGGAAAAAGACTTTGATAATAGGACCGAGTCTATTGCCGCTTTATATAAAGAGGTTATGGCTGAAAAAAATAACAAAGAAAAACTATTAAAAGAAATTTATAACCCTAAGGAAAGGGTGGTGATTTAAGTGTCAGAAGTTAAATTAAATTTGAAAAAAATGTCAAGACAAAAATCACCAAATAATAGCAGCTCTAGAACAAATGAATTTAATGGTTTTAGAACACTGTATTTAATTAATTTGAAAAGATTAGTAAGAAATAAAGCTGTTATTGCAATGGCAATAATTTCATTGTTGGTAACACTGACAATGACTTCAATTGTAAGTTCAACTATGAACAGTCCTGATGGAGCCTCTTCAATTGGTTTAATAATTGTATCTGTTCAATTTATATGTGAAATATTTTTCTTTATAGTATTTATGATAATACTTTCATCTGAGTTGATTAAAAAACAGTTGCTAGAAGGTATTCAAAATATTGAAATTAGATCTGGGATGAGTTACAAAAAGTCTTTCTTATTAAGATGATATGTATTTATGACTTTTACAATGGCTCTTGCGTTAGCAAACAGTCTTTTAAAAATTGCATTATCAACAAACATTGTTTTTCAGTTCAACTCTTTATCACTTGTTATAATAAGTACTTGCATATTCTTCTTTTTTATAGGTTTTGTATGAACACCTGTTGTTTTTCTAATTACAATAATATGTTCTATAGCATGAAGTATTATGCTAAATGTATTTATAACAATGTTATTGGTTTTTTCAGGAATGATTTCATCAATGGGTACATTATTTGAGTATCAAAAAACAGAGAATAACACTCTTGTTGCTAGAACGAATTTAAAATTGGAAATTGGAAATTCTTTTTATAAAACAGTTAAAGATGACCAAACTTCAGAAATAAAGGCTTTATTTATAGATGAGGATGACGAGGGCAATTCAATCTTACAAAAACAATTAAATAATAATTTGATTGTTGCTGGAATGGAAGGAAATTTAAAATCAACATCTATTTATTTTGACTATTCTTTCAGAAATCCTTATTATAACGCCGCTTTATGGGGTGGAGCTTTTAATATTAAAGGAAATCCAAAAGATGGTGCACAATCAAATGAATATAATCCGATTATAGATACAAGTATTTATTATTTATTAAATGATCTTTTTGAAACTGTTGAAAAGGGCATGAAATCAGACAATAATAAACCACCCCTTTCGCTGCCTGGTTATATGGGTGGGTTTATGGATGAATATGGTAGTGATAGTAAATTTCATGATATATCACCTTTATTAAATTGATTAGCTAAGCAAGAGCAAACAAAAAAATATAAAACCTTACTAAAATGAGTTGATGGTTTTTACTCAAAATATAAATTCATCATACCTTCTAATAAAAATTTAAGAACAGAAGAACCCTTCATATTTATAAGTGATTTTAGAAACTCTAATTATTTGTTACAAGAAGATCAAAACAAAGAAATTTATAAGGTTTATAAAAGATATCCAGAAATGCTTATAATAAACAATATAATAACCGAATCATGAATATCTTCTATGGTTTCTAAAGCCGAACTTACTTATAGGGGTAACAGTTGAAATTCAACTTTTAAAGACCCTAAAGAGGCTTATGAAAATTATCAAGAATGAACTAATGGGTCAATATTAAAAAATAATCTCAACATTTTTCAACATTTTTCAACAATACATTCACAGTTATTTGGTTCAAATACTATAAAAGATATGTTATTTAAAGATTCTCTTTTTGGTTACACTGGTATAACAACTGGTTACAAAAATCTTATTGATTTAGCTTCTGTAGATGCGAGAGAAATGGAAAATAACTCACCCTTGAAGCCAATATTTGAAAGCGTTAAATTAGAAAAAAATAATGGATTTTTAGTACCTATTGCTTTCTTGATATATTTATTAATTGGTACTGGATCAATGTATTTAATTTACCTATTATGATCTAGAAAATCAAAAATATAAAAAAACACTCTAAGTGTTTTTTTATTTATTTAAATTAGTACATTTAAAAGTTGTTTTATTTAAGATATAATTTATATTACTAGGAGAAAATTATATGGAAAATAACTTTTTTGTCAGATACGAAAAAGATGAGTATCTAGTTAATTTAACAGAATCCACTGACTTTAAAAAAAGTAAGGGATTCTTTGGTCTTTGATTTTTTTATTGAAAAAAATATAAAGCTAAAGCAATTGCTGTTATTTTTTTAATAGCATTAGCTTCAGCTATTTCGGTTTTTAACATCCTTGTTACAAGGCAAGTTACTGCAATTCTTGTTGCAGAAACAATGCTAAGCACATTTAAAAATCCAGAAATGTTATCGGATATTGTTATTCAAGTATTAAAAGAAGCAAGTGTTACCTTGTCTCCAGAGGATATTAAAAAATTGCAGGATTTTTTAGCAACAAATCAAATATCAAATGATGTTATTAATATTGTTTTACAAAAACACTATTTTGATTATGTATTTGTTGATGAGGCTGGTGTTGTTAGAACGACATTTATGTTCTTGTCTGTAAGCAAAATGCAATGGGTTGGAGTTTTATTGGGAAGTATCACTGCGATTATTATAATTATCTATGTAGCTTACTGCTTGTGTGGTGAAATTGGAGAAGATGCTAATAGTGATTTAAAAAACAAATTAGTTAAATCTTTATTAAATAAAAACATTGAATTTTACAACAACAATTCACAGGGTAAAATTACTGAGACAATAGTTAAAGATGTTAAAAATATAGCTAATCAATTAAAAGTTGCTCCGCTTATTATTGTATTTATTATCTGTACAACAATTGGTTCTGTAGCTATGCTTATTTATATCGACACAATTATCGCTTTATTAATGTTTGCGTTAATCTTCTTTGTACTAATTTTAGCTGTTCTTGCCGTATTGTGTATCTCAAAACCTATGAAAAAAAGTATTGAAGCAAGGTCAAAACACGATTCTGAAATTACAGAAAAAATTGCTTCAATAAGACTAGTTAAATCAAGTGGTAGTTGAGATAGAGAAACAGAAGATAATAATATTGAAACAGCTAAAAATACTAAAACAAACAAAAAGTTAAACTTTGGAATATCAATTATTCCAGGTATTATTGTTGGTGCAATGGGTTGTTTAACTCTTTCATCAATGATATTTGGTATATTTGTTTATGGAGACAATACACAAAAATTAATTACTGTCTTCTCATCTTTTACAGCTGGAACATTTGTTATGGTTACGCCAATATTCCAACTAAATACAATTTTACAAAGTATTAATGAGACAAATAAATCATCACAAAATATTGGAGATATTATCAATGATACAAATGATATTGTTGAAAAAGAAGACACTGTGGAAATTGAAGATTGTCAAATTAACTCTATAGAATTTAAAGATGTTTCATTTGCCTATCCATCAAATCCTGATTTACCAGTTATAAAAGATTTAAATATTACTTTAGAACAAGGTAAATCATATGCGTTTGTTGGACCTTCTGGTAGTGGTAAATCAACTGTTACAAGACTGATTATGAGATTCTATGAAGAGTTTAGTGGAAAAATTATCATAAATGGTAAATCAGAAATCAGAGACATTAATTTAAAAAACTGAATGGATAGTATAGGATATGTCGATCAAGAACCACAAATATTATCAGCAACAGTAAAAGAAAATTTAAGATATATTAAAATGGATGCAACTGATGAAGAAATTATAGATGCATGTAAAAAAGCAAAAATTCACGATTTAATAATGGATCTTCCAGAAGGCTACAATACTTTCTTACAAGAAAGAGGAAAACAATTAAGTGGTGGTCAAAAACAAAGAATGGTTATAGCAAGGATGTTCTTAAAAAATCCAAGTTTAATTATTCTGGATGAAGCAACAAGTGCCTTGGATAATTTAGTTGAAAAAGAAATATCTGCAGAGTTAGATAAACTAATCGTTGGTAAAACAACAATCGCAATTGCTCACAGATTGAGTACAATTAAAAACTACGATAAAATATTTGTTCTAGATACTAATAAACAAATTGCACAAACAGGAACATTTAATGAGTTAATCAAAAAGCCTGGATTATTCAAAGAACTATATGAAGTGAGCAAGGAGGAGAAATAGTTATGAAAAATTTCAATAAGATATTTAATCCTTCAAACAATTGAAAAACAACTTTTTACCTAATTATAGTTGTGACTTTGCTAACATTTTTCCTTGCTGTTTTTATGGGTTATCAATTCACAAATGAAGATGGATCAATAACATTTAAACTATTTTCTTTATCGGATAGATCAAAAGAATTAGGATACATTAGAGAAATATTTAACAAAAAACCTTTGGGTGAAAATGGCAATCCAATTGTTGTTGTATATAAAACTAGCCATGTATATGCTTTAATTGCTAAATATAACTTAATTGCATATGTTTTGTGATTTATAATACCATTATCATTTACCTTAAATCACTTCAGATTAATACATTTAGTTGGTAAAACAAGAAGAACTGCTAATGCTTCAATTGTATTGATGTCTTCAATTGTTTTATTAATTCTGGTTGTTAATTATTGAATAGGTTATTTTGGATGGATTGATGTTATGAATAAAAACAGATGGGTTCAAAGTGAAGGACAAAGTTTTAAAACTTGAGGATATAACTGAAGAACCGTTGTTCAACAATCGGTGCTTATAATTGGTGTTGCATTAATGATTGCAATGTCTGCTTATAACGTGTTTGTTGAAACAAAAACTAAATATGTAAGTATTTCTAAAAAAAATCAAGCAGCAAATTAATTGCTGTTTTTTTATACCTTAAAATTTAACCTTTAAAAGTGATAATTGTGTATAATATAAATGTTTAACAGGAGGTTATATCAATGTCTAACAAATTAACAGGTATTGGTGCAAGTAACGGTATATCAATTGCTAAAGTATATATACTTGACGAACAACCAATCAAAATATCAAAAGAGCCAACTAAAAACGTTGATTCTGAATTATCAATTATAACTTCATCAATTGAAAAAGCAAAAACTGACTTAGAAAATTTACAAGTTATTGCTAAAGAAAAACTTGGTGAAGAAAAGGCTGCTATATTTGAAGCTCACGCTTCAATATTGGAAGACCCCGCAATGGCTGAAGAGTTTACTTCTTTGGTAAAAGAAAATAACTACAACGCAGCTCAAGCAATTAAAGAAGTTGCAGATAAATACATCGCCATGTTTGAAGCAATGGAAGATGATTATTTCAAAGAAAGAGCTGCAGATATTAAAGACGTAACTGAAAGATTAATTAGATACGTTTTGAATATGCCAGTTGCTGATTTGGCAACAATTGCTGAGGAAGTTATTATTGTTGCTGAAGACCTAACACCTTCACAAACTGCACAATTAAATCCTAAATTTGTAAAAGGATTTGCATGTAATATTGGAGGAAGAACTAGTCACGCAGCTATAATGGCGAGAAGTTTAGAAATTCCTGCGGTATTGGGTTTAAAAACAATATTACATGATGTAAGAGAAGGTGATGTTTTAGCACTAAATGGTGAAACAGGAGATGTTGAAATCAATCCTTCAAACAAAACTGATTGAGAAAATTTAGCTAAAAACTTTGCTGAAGAAAAAGCTGAGTTACAAAAACTTAAAGATCAACCAACACTTACAAAAGATGGTTTTGATGGTTTTGTATTAGAAGGAAATATAGGTAGTCCAAAAGATGTTGAAGCTGTTTTAGAAAATGGTGGAGAAGCTGTTGGTCTATTTAGAAGTGAATTCTTATACATGGATAACGATCACTTCCCAACAGAAGAAGAACAATTTGTTTCATACAAAAAAGTTGTAGAAGAAATGAATGGAAAACTTACTGTAATTAGAACCTTAGATATTGGTGGGGATAAAAAATTATCATATTTCCAATTCCCTGAAGAAATGAATCCATTCTTAGGATATAGAGCTATTAGATTTACTTTAGATAGAAAAGATATTTTTAGAGATCAAATTAGAGCTTTATTAAGAGCGAGCGCATTTGGTCCGGTTGGAATTATGTTCCCAATGATAGCTACAGTAGACGAATTCTTAGCTGCAAAACAGTTTACTTTAGATTGTAAAGCAGAGTTAGAAAAAGAAGGACATAAAATTGGTGATGATTTAGAAATTGGTATGATGGTTGAAATACCTGCAGCTGCAGTTAATGCAGAAAACTTTGCAAAACATGCTGACTTCTTTTCTGTAGGTACAAATGACTTAATTCAATATACAATGGCTGCAGATAGAATGAGCGAAAACGTAACTTACCTATATCAACCATACAATCCCTCAATTTTAAGATTATTAAAAATGACAATTGATGGAGCACACAAACATGGTAAATGAGCTGGTATGTGTGGAGAAATGGCTGGAGAACCTGATGCAATTCCCTTATTAATGGGATTGGGATTAGATGCATACTCAATGTCAGCTACAAGTATTCTAAAAGCAAGAAGTATTATGTCAAAACTTACTTTAAAAGAAACTCAAGATTTAGCTAATAAAGCACTTGAGTGCGAAACAACTGATCAAGTATTAAAACTAGTTAAAGATTTAATGAAAGATAAATAATAAAAAGGGTACCACCCTTTTTATTTTTGTCAAAAGGAGAAATATGAAAAAAATAAGATGTGATTGAAAAAGTAATAATGAAAAACTTCTTGATTATCATGATAATGAATGAGCTAAAATAACTCATGACGATAGGTTAATTTTTGAAATTTTAATATTAGAAACAATGCAGGCAGGATTAAGTTGATTGACAATACTCCTTAAGAGAGAAAATTACAGAAAAGCTTTAGATAATTTCGATTATGAAAAAATGGCAAATTATGATTTAAAAAAAGAAAACGAACTAATGCAAAATGATGGAATAATAAGAAACAAACTAAAAATAGAATCTTTTTCAAAAAATGCTAAAAGTTTTATTGAGGTAAGAAATGAATTTAAAAGCTTTGATAAATATATTTGAAGTTTTGTTGATAACAAGCAAATAGTAAATAAAGTTGATAAAATGTCTGACATAAATTCTAAAACAAATTTATCAATTCTGATTTCAAAAGATCTCAAAAAAAGAGGTTTTAAATTTTTAGGGCCTGTTACTGTGTATTCGTTTTTACAAGCAACAGGAATTATAAACGACCATTTAAATGAATGTTTTGCAAAATATTTATAACTTAATTGTTAACTTTTATTGTAAAATAAAAGTGGGAAGAAGGTATTTTTTATGGGTTTATTCACAAAAAATAAAAATTTAGATGTATTTGCTCCAGTGGATGGTGAAGTAATAGATCTTTCAAAAGTTGAAGATGAAGTGTTTTCAGAAAAAATGTTAGGGGACGGATTGGCTTTGGTTCCTGAAAATGGAGAATTTGTTGCGCCGATCGATGGTAAATTAGTAACAGTTTTCCCAAGTGGTCACGCTTATGGAATAGCTAATTCAAACGGTGTAGAAATTTTATTACACATCGGGTTAGATACAGTTTCATTAAATGGTGAAGGGTTTGACATTAACGTAAAACAAGGTCAAAACGTAAAACAAGGAGACTTATTAGTTAATGTTGATATTAAAAATGTTTCTTCTAAAGTTCCTTCAATGCACACACCATTAATATTCACAACAGACTCTATGAGTGGAAGAAGTTTTGAAATTGTAAAAACAGGAAAAGTTAAAAAAGGTGACCTAATAGCACAAGTAAAATAATTGTTTTATTTTAACAAAAACCCTAAAGGGTTTTTGTTTTTTATTTAGCTAAAAGTAGTAAAATAAATAAAGGTGAAAATTATGAACACAAAACACAATGACTTTAGGTCAAAGCACTTTGATTTAAGTGAAGAAGCAAAATTTAGATTTGATATATTGAATTATAAAACTGATGGAATGATATTTTTGTCAACAGTTTTAATAATTCCTTTTATATTGTCTATAATGGTTAGTTTTATACAGCCAGGTGAACAAGGTAAAATTAATTTTCAAATATTATATTTAGTTTCTGTTTGCGTAGGATTAATCTTTAATTGTATTAGAAATAAAAATGGATTATTTAAAGGTGGCTATTTATGAATATATATTTTTATTTTAGCTCCGCAAGTTATTGGGGTTTTAATTTCTTCTATAACTCTAGCTATTTTTGAATTAACCGAAGAAAATAAAGGGGTTGTGAATTCGTTTGTTTCTGTTGTGACTATGATTGTCACAGAAATCATAATAATAGCTTTGGTATTGAAATTTGACAGGAAGATTTTTAAAAGAATTATAGAAACCTTTAAAACAAAGTGAAAAGAATTACTAGTTGTATCGATATTTGGATTAATATTATTATCTATTATTGTGACAATAATAATAAATTGATTAATAGAAACACTTTGATTTGGATTGGGTGAAAGTAGCAACCAAGAAGCTTTAAAAAGTATTTTAAATGGTGACTATGGGAAAACTATAAGAATAGCTTACATAATTCCTTTATTTATTCTAACGGTAGTCACAGCTCCGCTAGCAGAAGAAATTTGTATGAGAAATAGTTTTAATTTGAATGCTTCAAACAGATGGTTAGGATTTGTGGGTAGTGCAATGTTTTTTGGATTCATTCATTATGGCCCTGCATTTGATTTTGAACACATATTAAGCTACAGTGCAGCTGGATTTATATTGTCTGGAATATTTCTTTACACAAAAGGTAATATGACTTATTCATGGACAATACACTTATTAAATAATTTATTGGCATTTATATTAATTATAGCAATTAACTAAAAAGGAGTCTCTTATGACAGTAATAAAAGTAAATCAAAACGATGTTGATCAGACGATCTTTAATTTTATAAAAAAGAACTTTAAATCAACAAATCTCTCAATCATTTATAAGTGATTTAGAAAAGGTAAAATAAAAATAAATGATGTAAGAATAAAAGATACTAAAGTAAAAATAAAGTTAGATGATGAAATAACTATTTATGATAGTAGTCAAGCAGAAAAAAGAGACCAATTCGTTGAAGTGGATTTTTCTGATTTAGAGATAGTTTATGAAGATGAAAATATATTAATTGTAGACAAACAACCCAACTTAGAAGTTCATTCTCCTATAAATATTAATCTAGATCAAATGGTTAAAAGTTATTTAAAAAATAAGGGTGAATACAAACCAGAAGAAGAAAATAGTTTTGTTATAAGTCATGTTCATAGAATAGACAAATTAACAAAGGGTCTTGTTGTTTATGCTAAAAACAAAATAACTTTGGATATTCTTATAAAAGAGTTAAATAATAAAAGTAAATTTGTTAAGCTTTACTTAGCGAAAACAGAAAACCAAAACCTACAAACAGGAAAGGTTAATGGTTATATTAAGTATGATAATGATAATCAAAAAGCTAGATTTAGAATTGAAAAATTTAATAACACTAAAAAAGTAGAACAAATAAATACTTTGATTGATCCTGAAAATAACATCTATGAAATACAAATTCTTACAGGTAGAAAACACCAAATTAGAGCTGTTTGTGACTTTTATAAAGCACCAATTTGTAAAGATTTTAGATATGGAGCAAAAAGAAGTCACCTAAGAGAAATTGATTTAATTGCTTACAAACTGGTTTTTAATGATTTTGAAGAACATTTGGCTTATCTAAATGGTACTGAATACAAATCAAAATATAAATTTTAATGTTAAAATTATTACAATGTACGTTTTAGGAGGTTGAATATGTTATCTACAAGACAAGGTATTTTTAGTATAATTGTTGGTACAACAATCTCTACACTAAACGCCATAATTCAATTTTTGACTATGTATTGAGTTTTGGAAAAATTTGGAACGGAGTTTAACGGGTTTATACGTTTGGTTACATCTTTTTCTGCAATTATAGCAACCGCAGAAGGTGCATTAGGTATTGCAGCTTCAATCCTGCTTGTTAAACCATTGGTAAATAATGATTGAATAAGTGCAAACGAGATATATTCTACTGCAAAAAAAAGTTACAAAAGATCTGCTATAGTTGGTCTTGTTTTAGTAACTTTAACTTCAATTGGTTATCCCTTATATGCGGGAATTAGTTCTCAAGGTCAAAATATATTAAATCCTGGAACTTGAGAAAACCCTGGTATTGAAACAAATATTGGTTTTGCTGCATACTGACAATTAATACTTGTTTCTTTAATTTTTGGAACAAAAAACTTTGCTTCAGCTTATTGATTCAGTGTTTATGAAGCAATAATTATTGCTGATAATAAAAACGTCATTAGAAGAATGACAATATTGTTTACAGATGTTTTTGTAAGTGGTTTAACATTCTTTTTATTAGCTAAAGTTAATAATCCAATAATTCCATTCATACCAACTCTTCTATATTCGCCAATAAAGGGTCTTTTGATATATCTATATGTTAAAAAGAAATATTTATGACTTAAATATTACAAAGATTTTAATAGTTTCAAATTAAATACAACACAAACAAAAATAACATGATCAACGCTTGGGGGAACATTATTGTTAAACTCCGATATAGCAATAGTTTCTGTTATTTTAGGATTGAACGTTTCATCTGCTTTATCTCTTTATCTGGTTGTTGCTTTAAATGTTAGGTTAATTATGACAAATTTTGTTGTATCATTTAGAGAATTTTTTGTAACATTGGTTGCAAAAAGAGGAAGAATAAACTGAGATAGTTATGCAAAATATGAATTATATACATACTTAATAGCTGCATTTACATTTATAAATATGTCTATACTTTCCCCTTATTTTGTTAGTGCTTTATACTGAAAAAATATAGATCCATCAGGAACGTCTCTTGCAGAACCTTCAAAAAATGCATTAACTTTTATGTTTCACACCCCTATATTCTCGACATTATATGCTGGTGTTACTGCATTTGCAATATTGTGTGATGGGCAAATGACTTTGATTCAAGCAAAGGGTAGATATGGAGAAGTATCTAAATTTCAAAACATTATCGGTATTACTTATATAATTATTGCCCCTTTAGCAACATTTATAATTGTTATATCTGGTGTTGGTGGTGCTCAAAATTTGGTTATTGGAATCACAACCATGTACTCCATTAAGCTTGCTTGCTTGGTTTTTAGATATGGTTATTTATGAGTTTATGTTTGAAAATATGTAACTTATAATTCAAGTAAAAAGCATGTTTTAAATAACTTTCTAATACTCGTTGTTCCAACTGTTCTGGCGGCTGTAGTTAATATAACTTTAATAAATAAATGATTAAACATTGAACAGGCAACTTCTTCAACAGCAACTATTGCGCCATTGATTGGTTTATTCTTTGCTTCAATTCTTATATCAATGTTCTCACTAATATTATTTTCATACATATTAAATGCAAAAGCCTTTAATGGATTGGTTAAAAACTTGCCAATAGTGCAAAGGATAATATTAAAAAAATCTGCTGAAGAAAGAAAAAAAAGATTTGAAGAATATGGAATTGACGTTGATGAAATAGTTGATAATAGTGAAAGAATATCTCAAGCTATGTATGGTATAGAAGAATCATCAGTTAAAAGTGAAATTATTAATGAATCAACTGAAATTAATATAAATCCTAAAAATGAAAATATTTATGTTTTAAAAGGTAAGTAAAAATCGATATAATTCGATTTTTTTATTTAATCATTAAGAATAGTTAAATTCTATTGAGGTGCTATAATTTATAAAGGTGAGAATATGGCAATAACTTCATTATTT
This sequence comes from Spiroplasma monobiae MQ-1, assembly GCF_002865545.1. Classification (NCBI taxonomy): domain Bacteria; kingdom Bacillati; phylum Mycoplasmatota; class Mollicutes; order Entomoplasmatales; family Spiroplasmataceae; genus Spiroplasma; species Spiroplasma monobiae. The sequence goes on from NZ_CP025543.1 coordinate 120,448, forward strand.
ATAGCATTTGGAATCTCAACATTGTACTTATTCATGTTCTATACATCTGGTTTAATTGCAATAGAGCTTTTCAAATTTAAAATAAAGAATTACTTTGTAGCAATTGCTACAGGTTTTTTTAGTTATTTCACCTTTTTATCTGTTTGTACATTCCCCTTACAACTTATTTCCGTACTTCCATACACTTTCTTTATTTATTACATATTTGCAATATCTGTAATTTATTTACTATTTTGCTTTGTTTTTATGAGATTTTGATTAAACACTAATGTATTTAAAGTGGATTCATTATTTTTTATTGGTGTTGTTTTTATTTTTATTGCAATAGATTTTGTCTCAATTAAATTTATATCTACAGAAAACTTTAGTAGACACAAAAATACCTTGGCTATTTTATATTGATTAAAAGACAATCCAGTTTCTTTTTTTAACAATTCAACATTATTTAATTTTCTTGGATTTAAACCTTTTCAAGGTTGATATAGTTTCCAACTATCTACTATAATGATGGTTAATGCTCAGCCTTATCAATATAAGGATATAATTATACCTTTAACTGTAATTTTAGATGCCTTCTTAATTACTTCGATATTCTTTACATTTTATGAATCATTTGGATTAAATGATAAATTTAAAAAAAGGGTTATTAAATTTAGTGTTAGTTTAGTTATTTTTATTCTTACTCGAATGGCTTTTTGAAAACTTGGATATTCAATATTTGGTGGAGAAATGATTTTATTGTACCTTATATTTTATGCAACAACATTGCTATTAAGGTATACAACATTTAATAATAGAGAAAGACACAACCCAATATTAATTGGTTTGATTTTAGGGGGTTATATTTCTTTCTCTTGAGATAGTTCATATCAAATTTTGTTTTTGTTGTATGCATTTATTTTTACAATACAAAGAAAGTTTACACAAAACTTCACAAAAGATATTTTGAAAATTGCTCTTTTCCCGATGGTTGGCTTCATTTTTTATAATGTTATTTTAGGTTTGTATATACAAATTATCATATTTGGTTCAATACTCTTGGTTATGTTTATGACAGCATACCTAATGAATAAAAATTATAGTTTTGTTGTTAAGTTTGAATTATTTTTAGAAAACAGAAGCACATTTGCTGTTCTTATAGTTCCAATCTTTTTTATGGCAATATCTACAGCGTTTATTCTTGCGTTTAATGAAAATATTATTTCGGAAGAATACAATTCACTAAATATTTTATATATTTGAATGTCTGTTATAAAAAACAATATTGCACAACAACTATTAACATTTATAATATCCATGTCATTATTGGCAGGTTCATTGGTTTGAGTATTTTTTAGAAAAAAAATAAAAGCAGATCTATTAACGAGTGTTGTGGATTTATTTTTAATAAGTTATCTTACATTTTATAATCCAATCTCTGTTAGATTTATTAGTACCTTCTATCCAAAGATGTTTGAAACAAATGGTATGGTACTTTTAGTATTGTTGTTTGCAACATTAAACTCATTGCCATATTCAATAAAAGGTAAGGGGTTAAAAGAAAAAAACGAAGAGGTTGTAGTTATAAAACATTATTCAAGAGTTAGTTTTTAATAAGGAGTTTTTATGAAAGAAATAATAGAAAAAGTTAATATCTTAAAAGAAAAACTTAATAAATGAGGTCATGCATATTATGTTTTGGATAATCCAGTTGTTGATGATGCGGAATATGATAAAGCATTAAATGAATTAATTAATTTTGAAAAAAAATATCCAGAATTATTAACACAAGATTCTCCAACACAAAAAGTTGGTGGTGTTGTTATGGATAAATTTGAAAAATATAAACATAAGTTGCCTATGTTGAGTTTATCAAACGCTTTCAATAAAGATGATCTAATAAATTTTGATGATCAAATATTAAAAGAAATAGAAAATAAAAAATATAATTTCTTTGTAGAGCCTAAGATTGATGGTCTATCAATCTCTTTAATTTACAAAAACGGAATTTTATTTAAAGGAGTGACAAGGGGAGATGGATTTTATGGAGAGGATGTAACTTCAAATGTTAAAACAATAAAAAGTATTCCTTTATCTATTTCTGATAAAAATGATTATGTAGAAATTAGGGGAGAAGTTTTTCTTTCTAAAAAAGAATTTGAAAAAATCAATAAGCAAAGACAAAACAATGATGAAGAGTTATTTGCAAATCCAAGAAATGCTGCTGCAGGTACACTAAGACAATTAGATTCTAGTATTGCTGCTTCTAGAAACCTGGATGCTTTTTTATATTATTTTATGGATAGAGAAAAATTTCATACACACAGTGATTCCTTAAACTATTTAGAGGAAATGAATTTTAAAATAAATAATCTTGGAAAAATTTGTAATTCAATAGAAGAAGTCTATTCTCATATTGAATACATACAAAGTCAAAGAGAAAATCTAGAATATGAGATTGACGGTGTTGTGATAAAGATAAATGATTTTGATTTATATGAAAAGGTTGGATACACTGCAAAATCACCAAAGTGAGCAATTGCATTTAAGTTTCCGGCAGAAGTTAAAGAAACAACTTTAAAAAATATTTTTGCTTCAGTTGGCAGAACTGGAAGAATAACTTACAACGCTTCACTTGAACCTGTTCAAATTGCAGGCACCACAGTTCAAGCCGCAACATTACATAATGCTGACTTTATAATTCAAAGGGATATAAGAATTGGTGGCAAAGTAAAAATAAAAAAAGCTGGAGACATAATTCCTGAAGTTATAGCACCAATACAAAACGAAGAATATATAAAATTAAAAAAATGAACTGAAGATATAATTTGTCCTGAATGTAATTCTAATTTAGAAAGGGTTGATGGAGAAGTTGATCAATACTGTATTAATTCTCAATGTCCTAGAAAAATAGTTAGAGGACTTGAACATTTTGTATCAAGAGATGCAATGAATATTGAGGGTTTAAGTATAAAAATCATTGAAAAACTTTTTGAAAGTAAATTTATAAATAATGTAGCCGATATATTCAAATTAAAAAAATTCCAAAAGGAATTAATTCAATTGGATAAGATGGGAGAGAAATCTGTAAATAACTTATTAGAGTCAATTGAAAAGTCAAAGCAAAATTCATTGGAAAAACTATTCTTTGGTTTAGGTATAAGACATGTCGGAAAGAAAACAGCAAAAACCTTGGCTATAAATTTTAAAAGTATAGATGAAATATCAAAATTAGGTTTTGATCAATTAGATCAAATAAATGATATTGGGCCTATAGTTGCAAAATCTGTTTGTGACTGATTTGAAATAGAGCAAAATTTAAATTTGATAAAAGATTTAAAAGAGTTAAATGTAAATATGATTTATTTGGGTAATGAAGGAACAAAGAACAATGATAAAATAACTATGAAAAGCTTTGTTATTACAGGTACTTTAAGTAAGCCTAGAAATTATTTTAAGGATTTGCTAGAAGAGTTTGGTGCAAAGGTAATTGATACTGTGAGTAAAAAAACAGACTTCTTATTAGCTGGTAAAGAAGCGGGTAGCAAATTAGAAAAAGCTGAAAAGTTAGGAATAAAAATTTTATCAGAAGATGATTTTTTAGAAATGATAGGTGAATAGAATGCAAATAAATTTAGAGTTATTAAAAGAACTTCAAGAAGATGCTATGTTAGATTTAACAGAAAAAGAACTTCAAGATATTCTTAAAGTAGAAAATCAAATATTAAAAAAATTTGAAAAGGTTTTATCTGTAGATACAGATGGTGTAGAGGAATTACATTATCCTTTTGATTTTAACTTCACTTATTTAAGAGAAGATGACAAAACTCAAGTATTGCCTCAAAATGAAATATTAAGAAATGCACCAAGTATAGATGGTGATTTTGTAACAATAACAAAGGTGGTTAAATAATTATGAATTTTAAAAAAACTACACTAAAGGAAATACATGATAAATTAGTTTCTAAAGAAATTAAGTTAACTGATTTAATAAAAGAAGTTATTTTAAAATCTAAAGAAGAAATGAAAAGTAATTTTTTAATTACTTTAACTGAAGATGAGGCTTTACGAAAAGCAAATGAACTTGAAAATAATATTGATGCTAATAATGTATTAACTGGTATCCCTTTTATTCACAAAGATAATATTTCTACAAAAGGAATTTTAACAACAGCGGGTTCAAAAATGTTATCCAACTATACACCATCATTCGATGCAACAATAGCAGAAAAATTTAATGAAAAAAATTCAATTTTAATTGGTAAAGCTGCACTTGATGAATTATCAATGGGTGGAACTGGGTTGTTGTCTTTTAACGGTGAAGTTAGAAATCCTTATGATTCAAACAGAATAGTTGGAGGAAGTTCAAGTGGTAGTGCGTATGCTGTTGCCAAGGGAATAGTTCCTTTTGCGACCGGGGGAGACACTGGAGATTCAATTAGAAAACCAGCAAGTTTAAGTGGTGTGGTTGGTTTTAAACCAACATATGGTTCAATTTCAAGATATGGTGCAATACCATATGCTCCAAGTTTAGATCATCTAGGTTTTTTTACAAACAACGTTGAAGATCAGGCCTACTTATGTGATGCAACATATGGTTATGACTCAAAAGACTTTACATCTATAGACAATAAAAAAGAATTTGTAAAAAATATAAATCAAGTAAGTAGAAGATTTAAGTTTGGTTACATTAAGCAAGTAGAAGAAATAATGCCAGAAGAACTTAAAGAAGATTATAAAAAGCTTTATTCAATTCTAAATGATCAAGGACATGAAGTTCTAGAATTAGAATTTAACAAAAAATTATTAGAAGCAATTCCTGCAACTTATATGATGATCTCATTTGCAGAAGCTGTATCAACTCATGCGAATCTTGATGGAATAAAATTTGGTGTAAGAGTCGAAGGAAAAGATTATATGGAAATAATTAAAAATTCTAGAACTCAAGGGTTTGGTGAAACGGTAAAAAGAAGATTTTTAATTGGAAGTTATCAATTAAAATCAGAAAACCAGGATGTTCTATTAGCGAAATCTAAAAAAGTTAGAAGATTAATTGTCGAAGAGTTAGATAAACTATACAAACAAGTTGATATTTTAATATTACCACCGACAACAAAACCAGCACCAACTGTTAACGAGGTCTATGGATTTGATGTTGATCAACAAGAAGATGGGACTAAATTTATTGAGGATATTTTAATTCTTGCGAATTTCAATGGTATGCCTTCGATAACTCTTCCCTTTGTTTGCAAAGAAAATATGCCTATAGGAATCAATTTAAATGCAAAACCAAAAGAAGATCTAGAAGTTTTACAAGCCGCTAAAATAATTGAAAAATTAATTTTAGAAAATTTTAGACAAGTGGGTGATTTAAATGAATAACTTTGAAATAATCATTGGGATTGAGAATCACGTAGAGTTAAAAACTAATTCAAAAATGTTTGGTCTTGGACCGGTTACTTATGGTGAAATTCCTAACTCAAAAGTTTCTGAGGTTGACATGGGCTATCCAGGGGCGATGCCTTCGGTAAATAAAGAAGGAGTCAGACTCGCTTTGCTTGCGTGTAATGCTCTAGGTATGAAAATAGATCCTCTTTTAAGATTTGATAGAAAGAATTATTTTTATCCAGATTTAGTAAAAGGTTTTCAAATAACTCAACAATATTTTCCGATTGGACGAGAAGGTAACATTGAAATAACTTTAGACAATGGTGAAAAAAAGGTCATTGAAATTGAAAGACTGCACATTGAAGAAGATACTGCAAAACAAACTCACAAGGATGATTTAACCTATATAGACTTTAACCGAAGTGGGGTTGGTCTAATAGAAGTTGTTTCAAAGCCATTTATAAGAAGTGCTGATGAAGCGGTTGCATATGTAAATCAATTAAGAGAGATTTTATTATTTCTTGGTATAAGTGATGTTAAAATGAACGAAGGTTCATTAAGGTGTGATGTAAATATTTCTTTAAGACCATATGGTTATCCTGAATTTGGACCAAAAGTTGAAATAAAAAATTTAAATTCACTTAATAATGTAAAAAAATCAATTGAATTTGAAGTTAAAAGACAATCCAAAATACTTTTATCTGGTGGTAAAGTTGAACAAGAAACTAGAAGGTTTGATGAAAGTATACAAGAAACTGTATTGATGAGAAAAAAAGATAACGCAATTGATTATAAATACTTTAGAGAACCTAATATAGTTCCAATTAAATTAGATAAAAGTTGAATTGATGAAGTAATAAATAACTCACCAGAGTTAGCTTCGCAAAAAAGAGAAAAATATTTAAATAAATATCAATTATCATCTGATGATACAAATTATATTCTTTCAGACTTATCTCTTGTTAAATTTTTTGAAGATTGTATAGCGTTGGGATCTGATGCAAAAAAAGTAGCTAACTATTTAATCACAGATATTAAATCTTTATTAAATAAGGATGGAATAAATTTGGCCGATTCCAAATTAAAACCAAATGATATTAGTGAAATAATTTCTATGATGGATGAAGGATTAATTTCTTCAAAACACGTTAAAACTATATTGCCAATTGCATTTGAAACCGAAAAGAGTATTAAAGATATAACTGAAGAAAATAATCTAAAATTAATATCAAGTGTTGAAAAAATTGAATCTGTTTTAGAGCCAATTGTAAAACAAAACCTAGAATTAATTAAAGAACAATACGAACAAAGACCAGAAAGAGTTGAAAAAACTTTAATGGGTCAGTTGATGAAAGAAACTGGTGGAAATGTAAATCCCACAGTTGCAACAGAAGTTATTATCAAAATGATTAAAGAAAATAAATAAAAAACTAGCTTAAGCTAGTTTTTTTAATCATCAATCTCTTGGTCTCCTCTAATTTTTAAGACAAGATCATTTACTATATTATTTTTTGCATATACCCCAAGAATATCTCCTTCTTTAAGAACTGTGTATTCATCTGGGAGTATGGTTTTACCATTTCTCTTAATTTGAATTATGTTAAAGTCTTTATTTGATGTTAGTCCTGCATCGAATATTGATTTATCAATAACTTCTTCTTCATTGACTATAATACTTGTGAATACATATTCATTATCAATAGATTGAACTTCACTTTCAATATCAAATAATGATTTTGTTGCAACCATTTTTCCTGTAATAACATCAGGGATAATAACTTTATCCTCATCCAAACCAAGAGCCAATAGAATTCTTTTGTGTCTTTCATCTCTCGCTTTAACTATTATGTTTTCAACGCCTAAATCCAATAAGTTTAAAACAGTTAAAACACTTGATTCCATGTTTCCACCAAAACAAACAATAACTCCATCATATTGATTGATACCATTTTTTTCTAATGCATTTTTATTTGTTGCATCTAAAACAACGCCCTCAACCGATTCAAATTGGTTGATGTGTAGATTTAATTTTTCTTCATCATAATCAAATATTTTAATTAATTGTTTTTTTTCATCTAGTGTTTGTGCAACTGATAATCCAAAATAATTTGCACCAAATATAGCAAAACTCTTCTTTCTAGCCATATGAGCACCAACTTTCTAACTATTAAATTATACAACTCTTTTAATGTTTAATGTATAATTTAATGTAGATTTGAAAGAGGTAGTTTTTTCATGAAAAATTCTTTGAATGACGATAAAGATATAATTACTAAGTCAGTAAAAAAGAAAAAGGAACCAAGAAAAGATAATGAAAAGTTCTTTTATAAATTAAAAAACTGATGACCTTTTTCTCGAGTTAGTGGAAGAATTATATCAGCTTACTTACTAGCTATAATAATTGGGGGTTTCTTGCTTTCGATTCCAGGGGTTGTAATAGATAAAAATAATCACTGAAACTTTATAACTGGAATGTTTACTGCTTCAAGTGCTATATCTGATACAGGAATTACAATGATTCAAACAAATACTGGTTATTCTTTTATTGGGCAACTTTTGATAATAATAATGTGTCAAATTGGAGGTATTGGTATACTTACAATTAAAATATCTTTACTTGTAATGATAGGAAGAAAAGTGTCTTTGGATGATCAAAATATTGCCTCGTCTGAAAGGGGTAACAACAGTTTATCTAATACAGTTGAAATGATTAAAGATGCATTTATATTTTTAATTTCATTGGAAATAATAGGTTCTATTGTTTTGTTTTTTGGATTTTATTTTACACCAATTGATTTAAATTTAGGTAAGGACTCAACAATAACAAGTCCTTATAATGATTTTGGTAAATCACTTTGAGCATCAATATTTCATTCAATTAGTGCAACAAACAATGCTGGTTTTGATATTATAAGTGGTAAATCTCTTGTTCCCTATAATCAACAAGGATCAGCAGGATATTTAATTCAAGTTACTTTTTTATGTCAATGAGTAATTGGTGGTCTTGGTTATCCAACTTATCATGATATTAAAAAGAAAATAAAAGCCAGAAAACAAGGAAAAACAGTAAAATTTTCTTTATTTACAAAAATAAACTTCATTACATACGTTACTTTATTTGTTTTAGGACCAATTCTTGTATTTTTAACAGAATGACTAACTCACGAAGAAAGCAGAATCTTATTAAATGGTGAATGAGTTCCAACTGAGAAAATGACTAAAGGTGGAGAGGTTTTATTAATAGATAAATGAACCCCAACTGGTGGTTGAAAGCCTACACATGTTTGGTTAATGGACTTAATATTTAATGTATCTTCAACAAGAAATGCTGGATTTGCAACGGTAGATGTTAATGATTTTACTGCCGGAAGTAAATTTATACTTTCGATTTGAATGTTTATTGGTGCAGCTCCTTCTTCAACTGCTGGAGGTATAAGAACAACCACATTTGCTATATGTATTTTAGCTGTGTTCTCTATTATGAGAAATAAAAAATCTGTTGAAGCATTTAAAAGAAAAATACCAGATGAAACAGTAAAAAGGGCATTTGCTGTAGTATTTATTTCATTTTTTATAGTTGTGGCAAGTATTTTAATTGTTTACTTAGATAGCAATGAAATGCTTTTTGGAACAGATGACACAGATCACACAGAAGCTACAATAATTAAACTTATAATGTATGTCTGTTCTGCTTTTGGAACCGTTGGGTTCCAACCGTTCCCGAACGAACAAATACTTAAACTGGGTGTTTTGAGTAAAATAATACTTGTAATAACAATGTTTGTCGGTCAATTGGGTATTTCCAACACGCTGTTAGCTTTTGTGAAACCAAAAAATAAGCAGAACTATGGATATTTAGAAGAAGAAATAACAATAGGTTAGAAGAATTTTAAAATTCTTCTTCTTTTATTTAAAGTCAACAAACTAGGGTTTATAAAATGGACTTTAAAGTCGTAAGTTTGACTTATATATTTAAAGTAGTAAGATAATTTCGTCAAGATTTTTAAATCTTTCGAGGTGTTAAAATGAACATAAATGAAAACATTAAGGAGCTAACAGACTCCCAAAGTTCAGTTTTAAGTGAAGAATGATATAAACTATCAAATAAGAAAATATGTAGCATTTTGGAAGTTGACCCAGAAAAAGGGTTATCAACTAAAGAAGCAAAAGCGAGATTAGAAACTTATGGTAGAAATATTTTGCCAAAATCTAAAAAACCAAATTGATTAACAATTTTTCTAAAAAGTTTCTTAGATCCTTTAAGTTTAATTATGATTCTTTCTGGTTTTGCTTCTGGGTTAGTTTCTGCAATATCAGGAAAAGTTGAAACAGTTGATATAACCGGTTTAGTAATAATAGCAATAATAGTTTTAACAAACTCAGTAATTGCAACAATTCAAGAAGTGAAATCATTAAATCAGGTCGCTAACTTAAATGAAAATAAACAAGTTGCAATCGTTTTAAGGGACTCAAAAAAAACTGAAGTAGATATTGAAGAGCTTGTTCCTGGAGACATAATCTTTGTTAATTCAGGAGGTTTTGTACCTGCAGACACTAGAATAATTTATAATCAATTACTAAAAATTGATGAGTCTGCCCTTACTGGTGAAAATGAACCAGTTAATAAAACATCTGATATTATTAAAGATAAAAATTTAATGCTTGGAGATCAAAAAAATATAGCATTTATGTCTACTTTGGTTCTTGAAGGTAAAATGACTGGCGTTATTTTTGGCACAGGAAAAGATTCTGAAATAGGAAAAATAGCTACAAAAATAACAGGACACAAACAAGAAAAAACCCCTTTAGAAAAAAAGGTTACAAAATTAACTTCAATAATAGGTCTTGCTTCAATAATTTTAGGTTTAATATTATTTTTGACTTCGTGGTTATTAAGAGAACAACTTAATGAGGTAAATCCAGAAAATGCACAACTAAAAAACTTATTATTGGTTGCTGTTTCTTCTGCTATATCTTTAATACCAGAATCATTAACCATTATTGTAAAAATTTGTTTAATGGTTGCTACTAAAAAAATGGCAAGAAAAAATGTAATAATTAAAAATCCTAAATCAATTGAAACTTTAGGGAATGTTAATGTTATATGTTCAGATAAAACAGGAACTTTAACTCAGAATAAAATGAGTGTAGATAAAATATTTTTAGACTTTAAAGAATCAAATTTTAATGACTTTAATGAAAAAAAATACCCAGAACTTGTAAATTGCATAACTCTTTGTAGTGATGCTATTGTTGAAAAAGAAAAGATTGGTAGTGCAACAGAAATTGCTACAATTGATTTTATTAAAAAGTTTAAAATTGATTATAAATTAATTAGAAAAAGCAACGAAAGACTAGATGAAATACCATTTGATTCAAAACGAAAACTAATGACAACTTTAAATGAAGTTGAAGGTAGAAAAATGGTTTATGTAAAAGGTGCTGTGGATTACCTTTTAGATATTTGTTCAAACAAATTAGTTGGTGGTAAAGTGACTCCTTTAACAGAAGAAGATAAAGTTAAAATTAACGAACAGTTATATAGTTTTGCAAAAAGAGGTCTTAGAGTATTAGGTTTCTCACAAAAAGATATAACAGGAGAAAAACAAAGATATGAAAATAATCTAACTTTCTTAGGTTGTGTTGCAATAATTGATCCTCCAAGAGAAGAGGTTAAAGCATCTATTGAAGAAGCAAAATCTGGGGGTATTAGGGTAATAATGATTACGGGAGATCATAAAATCACTGCATTTGAAATTGCAACCAGATTAGGTATTGCAGATGATCGATTTGATGGTGTTTTAACCGGATAAGACATAAATGAATTATCTAATGAACAATTAAAAGAGAGATTAAAAAGAACAAACGTATTTGCAAGAGTGAATCCAGAACACAAAGCATTAATAGTGGATTTATTACAATCAGACAATAATATTGTTGCCATGACAGGTGATGGTGTTAATGATTCACCAAGTTTAGTTAAGGCGGATGTGGGTATATCAATGGGTATAACAGGAACAGAAGTTGCAAAAGGTGTGAGTGATGTTATCCTTGCAGATGATAATTTCAAAAGTATAATTTCTGGTGTTAACTCAGGAAGAAATGTCTATGAAAAAATAAAGTATTCTATTTCCTTTTTGATTGCAGCAAACTTAAGTCAAATACTAACTTTATTATTAATATTAGCTATAAATAGAGATATTGCTTTAAATTCTGTTAATATACTCTTCCATATTTTTATTATTGAAACAATAGTTGCAGTACCAATTGGTATGCAAAAAGAAAGACGTGGAGTGATGAAAAACCCTCCACCAACACACAAAAAAGAGAGTTTATTAAAAGGGATTAGGTCTCAAATTATAATCACAACGCTATTTAATACATTGTTTGCTTTATTAAACTATGAAATAGCTGTTTGGGTATTTGGTTCTGGTTCTGAGGAAGCAAATGCATTTGGTAAAACAGGTGTTTACATTGCAATTATGTTTTCTCCAATATTTTATTCAATTCTTTATAATAATTTCTTCTTACCAATCAAGACTACAAGAAACAATAAAGAAGCTGATAAATATAGACCAAATCATTGATTATTAATTCTAATGTCAGTTGCATTAATAGCAACAACCTTAACATTGATACCTGTTTCAAAAATAAATGAGTTTTTTGATTTTACAACAGTGGGTTTAAAACCATGATTAGGAATTGTATTCTTTATTAACTCATTATTACCAACTGTTTGTATATATGGTACTTATCAAGCATTATTAAAAGTAATATAAAAGAAAAACATTATTTTATATGTTTTTCTTTTTTAAAGATATACTCTCAATAGAGTTAAAAATGAAAGGAAAAATAAAATGGAAAATATGGATTTTGAAGTTGGAAAAGGTAAGTTTTTCCACACCCTAGTTTATTATTTTGCAAAAGAATGAAAACTATCATTAACAATGCTTGTTTTGTGTATAATGTTTGTTCTACTGCATTTATCATTGCCAATACTGACATTCCAAATGACAGCTGCAATAACAAATCCTAGAGAAGATGGTGAAGTTGTTAAAAATATAATAACTGATACATGAACAAATGACTATGTACTACTAATATATGTTGCTATTGGAATAGTTGTAGTTTATTGTGTATTATCATTTATTTATGACTATTTAGCATATATAATGGGTCGTAAAATTGAAATAAGTTTAAGAAATAGAGCTTTGGAAAATCTTGTAAGACAAGATATTTCATATTACTCAGATAAAAAAATTGGAGAGATTTTAACTAAAATAGTTTCTGATACACAGATAGTAGGAGATCAAGCTGTTCAAGTTCCACTTCAATTCGGATTATCATTCTTTGAAATTATTGGTGCTGCAATATTAATGTATATATTAAGTTGACAACTAGCATCAGTAACTGTTATCACATTTGTTATATTAATGTCTTTAATGATGGTAAGTTTCTATGCAACTAGAAATAAAGTTATTAAAGTTAGAGAAAGTATTACAGAAATTAATGGTAATGTAACTGATAGAATTGCTACTGTTAGACTAATTAAATCCGCAGGTACTGAAAACTATGAAACTGAAAGATTTAAACAAGTGCATAAAGACTTCTACAATAAATCTAAAAAAGTAGGAACAAGACAAGCAATTATGTTGACTACTATGTGGGGTGGAATGTTTGTCCTTCAATTTGCAACAGTTATTGCAACAATGCTAATTTATGGACAAGAAGGTGCTGAAGGTGAGTTTATTAAACAAAGATTTGCAGCATATAACTTAGCCCAAGGACTTATGATAGGACCTCTATTTAATGTTATGGCAGCATTATTTGGACTGGCACAAGCTTCTGTTGCTGCTCAAAGAGTTGATGACACAATTAAGTCAAAATCAATTATGAATTCTCACTATTGAGATGGTGAGATAGTTAAAAAAATTGAAGGAGACATTTTATTTAAAGGTATAGAATTTGCATACCCAGAAAAACCAACAAAAGTAATTCTTCCAAAATTTGACTTTAAATTTGAAGAAGGAAAATCATACGCCTTTGTTGGAGAAACTGGTAGCGGTAAATCTACTATTGCAAAACTTTTATTACGATTCTATGATCCTACAAAAGGACAAATAATAATTAACGGAAATACAGACTTGAAAGATGTTAATTTATCAAGTTATTTAAGCCACGTTGGATATGTTGAACAAGATCCACAAATTCTTTACGGTGATGTTTTTGAAAATGTTAGATATGGATCTTTTGATAGTACCAATGAAGAGGTTATAGAGGCTTGTAAAAAAGCAGAACTTCATGAACTTGTAATGACTTGACCTGACCAATATGAAACGATTCTTGGAGAAAGAGGTTTCCTATTGAGTGGTGGACAAAAGCAAAGATTAATAATAGCGAGAATGTTCTTGAAAAATCCAAAAGTCTTAATTTTAGATGAAGCAACAAGTGCTTTAGATAATATCGTTGAAAAAGAAATTCAAGCAAAATTGGATGTGCTTATGAAAGGTAGAACAACAGTTACTATCGCTCACAGACTAAGTACAATTAAAAATGCAAATGAAATAATAGTTTTAGGTGGAAATGGAAAAGGGATAGTTCAAAGAGGAAAATTTAATGAATTAAAAACTCAAGATGGACACTTTAAAAAACTATATGAAGCTGGATTAATTGAATAATAAATTAAAGAACACCAAAATTAAATAGAACATAAAGTTATCAACCTAAGTTTTATTTAGCAATTTTGTGTTTTTTTATTTGAAAAAGTTGATTTTAAGTGTTAATTAGTAAATTTAATGTTCTCATTACACAATTGGGGGTATAATTAATTTAGGAATATTTTTTATTTTGAATATTATTATTGAAAAATCTTCCAAATTGTATAAATTTGCATTAAAAGTTGGGTATTTCCAACAAAAAAATCTTTAAAGGAGTTATAAATATGAAAGTTATAGTTTTAGGAACAAATCATGCAGGAACAACTGCTGTTAGAACACTAAAAAGACTAAACCCAGAAATTGAAGTTACTACTTATGATAGAAATGATGTAATTTCATTTTTGGGTTGTGGAATAGCGTTATGAGTTAAAGGAGAAATTAAGGATCCAAATGGACTTTTTTATGCAAACCCTGAGATTCTAGAATCTGAAGGAATCAATGTAAAAATGAAACATGAATGAATTTCGATTGATTCTAATAAAAAAACTGTTTTGATTAAAAATTTAGAAACAAATGAAACATTTGAAGACAACTATGATAAGTTGATAGTTGCAACTGGTACATGACCTTTACTGCCACCAATCCCAGGATTAGACTTAAAAGGTGTACAAATCTGTAAAAATTATGATCATGCTAAAAAAATTCAGCAAGCTAACTTAAATGATTCAATAAAAAAAGTAACTATAGTTGGAGCGGGTTATATTGGTGTTGAACTTGTTGATGCTTTTGTGGCACACGGTAAAGAAGTTACATTAATAGATCTTGCAGAAAGAATAATGCCTGTATACTACGATGCAGAATTCACTCAACATGTAGAAGATAGAATGAAAAAAGCTGGAGTAAATCTTGCTTTAGGGCAAAGCGTTAAAGAATTCAAAGGTGTTGATGGAAAAGTTACGCATGTTGTTACTGATAAAGGTGAAGTTGAAACTGATTATGTAATTTTCTCTGTTGGTGTGGTTGCGCAAACCAAACAACTTGAAGGTGTAGTCGATTTAAATGACAGAAAAGCAATTTTAACTAACGAGTACTGTCAATCATCAAACGAAGATATTTATGCAATTGGAGATTGTTCAACAGTTTTCAATAAAGCATTAAACATGGAAATGCCAATTCAACTAGCAACAACTGCAGTTAGAACAGGTATTATTGCAGCTTCAAATATTGCTAATGGGAATAAATTAGCGTCTCCAGGTTTTACAGGAGCAAATGGTATTGAAGTATTCGGATTTAAAATGGCTTCAGCTGGTGTTAGTGAAGCTAGTGCAAAAAACATGGGATTAGATTATGAAGCCATTTTATTATCTGATTCAGATCGTCCAGAATTTATGTCAACATACAAAGAAGCTTGAATCAAATTAGTGTGAGATAAAAAAACGAGAAAAATCATTGGGGCCCAAATAGCTAGTGAAAATAACCATACCGAAATCATGTATATGTTGTCATTGGGTATCCAAAAAGGACTAACTATTGATGAGTTACCATTGGTTGATATATTCTTTTTACCTCACTTTAATAAGCCATACAATTTTGTTACATTGGCTGGTTTAGAAGTTTTAGGATTAAATTACTTTAAAAAGTAAAAAATGATTAATCTTTTAATATCAAAATCAAATGATCCAGCTTATAACTTGGCTGTTGAAGAGTATTTAACTTACCATTACAAAACTCAAAATCCTATTCTATATATATGACAAAATAGCAATACGATTGTGGTTGGTAGAAACCAAAATACTTATGCTGAAATAAACATTGCAGAAGCAATGAAAGATGAAGTAAAAATTATAAGAAGAAATACAGGTGGAGGAACGGTTTTTCACGACATGGGAAATGTTTGTTATTCACTTATTGTGAATAATGATAAAAACTCACAAACTAACTTTGAAATAGCATTAAAACCAATAATTGATTATTTAAGAAACGAAGGATTAAATGCAAATTTTTCGGGAAGAAATGATATCGAAATTGATGATTATAAAATCTCTGGAAACGCACAATTAAAAACTAAGGACAAAATTCTTCAACACGGAACATTATTATTTGATGTTGAATTACCTAGGATCTTAAAGTATTTAAATGTTGATTTGGAAAAAATAAAACATCAAAAAGTAAAATCAAAACCAGCTAGAGTTGCCAATATAAAAAAAATTTTAGCTGAAGCAAATAAAGATATTGAGTTAGAAAATTTTATAAAAAATATTATTAATAGTTACACAAAAAATAATGAAGTAAAAGAAATAGAATTCACCATTACCGAAATTGAAAATATTAAAGAAATTTTGGAGAATAAGTATTTATCGAGAGAGTGAACTTTTGCTAAAAATGAAGACTTTGAAATCTCTAATAAAAAATATTTAGAATCAAAAGGTTTGATTGAAATAAAAATAAATATTGATAAAGGAAAAATCTCAAAAATTAAGATATATGGAGATTTTCTTGGATATAAAGGTACAGAGGATTTGGAATTTTCTCTAATAGGTGTAGATTACGACTATCATTCTGTAAGGGGTGTTTTAGAAAAACATAACCTTAAAGAGATCTTCGGAGATAACTTTGAAGCTGAAGATATTTTAAAACTATTAATAAATTAGGAAGGGATAAAAATATGAAATATATAACAAAATTTGATCCACTTAAAGATGAAATTGTACGTGTTATGGATAAAGATGGAAAAATCATTGATCCAAAATTAGTTCCAAATATCTCAGATGACGAATTAATCAAAGCATACACAATTATGAACCTTTCAAGAAGACAAGATGACTATCAAAACAAAATGCAAAGACAAGGAAGATTGCTTTCTTTCTTAACTTCAACAGGACAAGAAGCTTGTGAAGTTGCTTATACAATGGTTATTGATCCTAAAAAAGACTTCTTTGTTTCTGGATATAGAAACAATGCTGCTTGATTAACTATGGGTCAACCAATTAGAAATATTATGCTCTATTGAGCTGGAAATGAAGCTGGTTCAAAAGCTCCTGAAGGTGTTAATTCATTACCGCCAAACATTATTATTGGTTCTCAATACTCACAAGCTACAGGGCTTGCGTTTGCAGAAAAGTACCAAGGTAGAAATGGAGTTGCTGTAACAACAACTGGGGATGGTGGAATGAGTGAGGGTGAAACATATGAAGCAATGAACTTTGCTAAGTTGTATGAACTGCCAGTTGTATTTGTTTGTGAAAATAACAAATGAGCCATATCAACTCCAACAGATCAACAAACAAAATCAATAAATATAGCAGTAAAGGCTATAGCTACAGGAATGCCTTCAATTAAAGTTGATGGAAATGACTTTTTAGCAAGTTATGCTGTTGCAAAAGAAGCGGTTGAATTTGCAAGAAGTGGTAAAGGTCCTGTTTTAATTGAATTTGATACATATAGACTAGGTGCTCACTCATCTTCAGATTCACCAGATGTATACCGTCCAAAAGGCGAATTTGAAGATAGAACACCTTATGAACCACTTATTAGACTAAAGGCTTATATGATTGAAAAAGGAATTTGAAGCGAAGAAAAACAGAATGCTTTAAATGAGGAGCAAGATAAACATATTGCTTCAGAATTTGCATGAGTAGAGCAAAATAAAAACTATGGAATTGAAGATATATTCAATTATCAATATTCTGAATTAACTGAAGATTTAAAAGAACAAATGGCTGAAGCAAAAGAATTTTTTGCTAAATATCCAGAATCTAAAGATGGAGGGCACCACTAATGGCAATTATAAATAATATTAAAGCAGTTACTGAAGCTTTAGATGTCGCTATGGAGCGTGATAAAAACGTTATTGTTTTTGGTGAGGATGTTGGTTTAGAAGGAGGGGTTTTTAGAGCTACTCAAGGTTTGCAACAAAAGTATGGAATTGAAAGAAGTTTTAATGCTCCAATCTCTGAAGCAATGTTTGCTGGAGTTGGTTTAGGAATGGCAATGAATGGTATGAAACCGGTTGTTGAATTACAATTTCAAGGATTGGGATTACCCGCACTTCAAAATGTTATTGCAAATATATCTCGTATGAGAAATAGAAGTCGTGGTAAATGAACTGCACCAATGGTAATTAGAATGCCTATGGGTGGGGGAATTAGAGCCTTAGAACACCATTCAGAAGCTTTGGAGGCAATTTTTGCCCACATTCCAGGTATAAAAACAGTTATGCCTTCAACACCTTATGATACAAAAGGTTTATTATTAGCGGCAATTGAATCACCAGATCCAATTATTGTTTTAGAACCAACAAAGTTATATCGTGCATTTAAACAAGAAGTTCCAGAAGGGTACTACACAGTTCCAATTGGAGAAGGTTACAAAATACAAGAAGGAAATGATTTAACAATTGTTACATATGGAGCTCAAACTGTAGATTGTATGAAAGCAATTGAATTAGTTAAATCAAGTCACCCTAATGCAACAATTGAATTAATTGATTTACGTTCAATTCAACCATGAGATAAGAAAATGGTTATTGAATCAGTTAAAAAAACAGGAAGATTATTAGTTGTTAGTGAAGCGGTTAGATCTTTTGGTGTTCCTGCTGAAATTATTACAACAGTTAATGAACATTGTTTTGATTCATTGAAGGCACCTTTATCAAGATGTACTGGATATGATGTTGTTATTCCTTATGACAGAGGAGAGGGTTTCCATCAAGTAAACCCACAGAAAGTTGTAGAAGCAATTAAAAAAGTGCTTGATTACAAATTTTAGTTAGAGAGGAATTGAAATAATATGTATAAAGTAAAATTTGCAGATATTGGAGAAGGGCTTACTGAAGGTAAAGTTGCAGAGGTTCTTGTTAAATTAGGACAAGAAATTAAAGAAGGAGATGCTTTGTTTTTTGTAGAGACTGACAAAGTTAACTCTGAAATTCCAGCACCGGTTGGTGGAAAAATATCTAAACTTTTAATTTCAGAAGGGCAAGAAATAAAAGTCGGCGATGTTGTTGTTGAAATTGATGATGGAAATGAAATGGTTGATGAAAAGCCTGCATCTACATCTAAGAATGAGCCAATCGAAGAAAACGCTTCAGTTGTTGGGTCAACACCGGTTTCCAACGACGTTATTGCTTCAAGAGCAACAACAAATATTGCTTCTGAAATTTCGAATGAAGGAATTAAAGCAACACCATTAGCTAGAAAAATCGCAGCAGATAAAAATCTAAACTTGTCAACAATAAAAGGGACTGGTCCTCATGGAAGAATTTTGGTAGCAGACTTGAATTCAGCACCTGTGGGATCAGTATCAAATTCAATTTTAAAATCAACTACAAAATCCGTTGATATTGATGCTCCTTTATCATGAGATTCAATTCCAATGAGTGGAATTAGAAAAGCAACCATTAAAGCTATGGTTAAATCACATTCAGAAAACGCTTCATTTACAGGAATGAAAAATATAAATATAACTCCTACATATGATATGCGTGCAAATCTAAAGGATTGATCTGAAAAAAATGGAATCAAATTAACATACTTAGCATTTGTTGTTAAAGCAGCAGCTAAAGTTTTAGAAGAAATGCCAAATATTAATGTTCGCATTGATGAGGCAAACAATGCCATCTTACAAATGCATAACATAAATATAGGTATTGCAGTGGATACTGAAAAAGGTCTGATGGTTCCTGTTATAAAGGGAGCAAACCATTTATCTATATTTGAAATTGCAAATAAAATAGGTGAGTTAGCTATGAAAGCCAGAGATGGTAAATTAGCTATGGCTGAAATGAAAGATGGAACTTTTACAGTTTCAAACTTCGGATCGGTTGGATTAGATTACGCAACACCAATTATAAATTCACCAGAATCTGCTATTTTAGGGGTTGGTACAATGACAAAAACTCCTATTTTTGTAAAAGATGAAATTAAAACGGGTTGAATCATGCCATTCTCAATGACATGTGATCACAGGATTATTGATGGTGGAGATGCAGGTAGATTTTTAATGAAGATTGAAAATTACCTAAGCAATCCAGCATTACTATTAATTTAAAAAGGGAGATGCAGGATGTATAAAGTAAAATTCGCAGATATTGGAGAAGGACTTACTGAAGGTAAAGTTGCAGAGGTTCTTGTTAAATTAGGACAAGAAATTAAAGAAGGAGATGCCTTGTTTTTTGTCGAGACCGACAAAGTTAACTCTGAAATTCCAGCACCAGTTGGTGGAAAAATAGCTAAACTTTTAATTTCAGAAGGACAAGAAATAAAAGTTGGCGATGTTGTTGTTGAAATTGATGATGGTAATGCAACAGTGGGCGAAAAGTCTTCTTCTGAAGAAGAAAATGCTTCAGTTGTTGGTTCAACACCCGTTTCTAATGATGTTATACCAAGTAGAGGTCCAGCACCCGTGCAACAAACCTCTAAATCAGAATCTGCTCCAATAAAACATACAGATATTGAAGAAAGTTTTGATGTTATTGTTATTGGTGCTGGTATTGGTGGATATGTTTCAGCAATTAAAACAGCTCAAATGGGATTAAAAACATTAATTATTGAGAAAAAATACTATGGTGGTGTTTGTTTAAATGTTGGGTGTATTCCAACAAAATCATTGTTAAGAACTGCTAAAGTTTTTGAAGATATAGTTCATAAAGCAGCAAACTTAGGAATTGATATGAAATCAAATGAAGAACCAAAAATTAATTGAGGAAAAGCACTTGAACGTAAAGATGGTGTTGTTAATAAATTAACTAGTGGGGTTCAAGCTTTACTGACTAAAAATGGTGTAAAGCAAATTATTGGAGAAGCTTCTGCTTTAGATAAAAATACTATTATTGTAAATGATAAGAAATATCACTGTGATAATTTAATTATTGCAAGTGGTTCAGTACCAAATGAATTACCATTACCTGGATTTGCTGAAGGAAGAGAGAGTGGATATTTAATTGATTCAACAAAAATTCTTTCTTTACCAAAAATACCAAAAGCTTTAACAGTTATTGGTGGAGGTGTTATAGGAATAGAGTTTGGTTGTTTATTTGCGGCCCTAGGAACTAAGGTTACTGTTGTTGAAGGAGCACCAAAAATTCTTCCTATGTTAGACCAGGATGTAACAACTTTAATGACAAAAATATTAAAAGAAAAATACAAAATTGAAATATTTACTAATGCAAAAGTTAAAGAAGTTAAAGGTAAATCGGTTATATTTGAAGTTGATGGAAAAGAGCAAGTTATTAAATCAGACTACTGTTTAGAATCAATTGGTAGAAAAACTGTAACAGCAGGATTTGATGAAATTGGCCTTGAGTTATCAGAACGCAAATCAATTATTGCGAATGAATATGGAGAAACAAATATAGAAGGTGTTTATGCAATTGGGGATGTCACAAGTAAAATCATGTTAGCTCACGTTGCTTCACATGCCGGTATTGTTACTGCAAACAGAATAGCATTAAAAGCAAATAAACCAGATGCTCATGACTTAAAAATGGATTATTCAAAAATTCCAAGTTGTATTTATTCTCATCCAGAAATTGCTATGATAGGTAAAACTGAGCAACAATTAAAAGAAGAGGGTGTTGAATATAAAACATTCAAGTTCCCTTTTGCGGCAATCGGAAAGGCACTGGCAGATGATGATACAACAGGGTTTGTAAAAATAATTTGTGAGCCTAAATATAAAACATTACTTGGTGCACATATTATTGGTAATAGAGCAACAGATATGATCTCAGAGTTCACAACATTAATTGAATGTGAAGGAACAATTACAGAATTAGCAAGAGCAATACATCCTCACCCAACCATGAGTGAAGCGATAGGTGAAGCTGCTGAAGCATTAGAATCAGGAAAATCATTAAACCTTTAATATGTATTCAGTAGAACAGATAAAAGAAATTCTTGTAAATTCAGATCATAAAAAAACAATTGTTTTACCAGAAGGTGAAGAACCTAAAATTCAAGAAGTTGCAAATTTACTTGTGAGAGAGAATATATCAAAAGTTATTATGTTGTTTCAAAAAGAAGTTTCAATTCCAAAAACTTTAGATTCAAAAATAGAAGTTATTGCAATTGATAAGATGAACAAAGAACCTTTGGTTCAAAAATTTATGGATTTAAGAAAAGAAAAAACCAATTTAGAGCAAGCAACAAAATTAATGGAGCAAGCTAGCTATATTGGGTCAATGTTTGTTAAAATGGAAAAAGCCGATTGTATGTTGTGTGGTATAACTTACACAACAGCTGATACAATTAGACCTGCATTGCAAATAATAAAAACTTCACCTGATGTTGCTTTGGCAGCAAGTGTTTTAATTATGAATAAAGGTGATGAGAATTACTTTTTTACAGATTGTGCTTTAAATTTAAAACCTACAAGTGAGCAACTAGCAGACATTGCAAAAATGACAGCTAAATTTGCACAATCATTTAATGTAAAAAATACTGAGGTAGCTCTATTAAGTTACTCAACCGATGGTTCGGGATCGGGAGAAGATGTGGCTCGAGTTAAACAAGCAGTTGAATTATTAGACAAGCAAACATTAGATTTTAATTATGCAGGAGAAATTCAATTTGATGCAGCATGAGACAAAGAGATTAGAGACAAAAAATTTAAAAATTGTAAATTAACCAAACAAACACCGGATGTATTTGTTTTTCCTGATATTAATTCAGGTAATATTGGTTACAAAATTGCTCAAAGAATGGGTGGATATGAAGCTATTGGACCATTTATTCTAGGGTTTAATAAACCTGTTAATGATTTAAGTCGTGGAGCCACATTAACAGATATAATTAATACAGCTATAATTACAATTTTCCAAGCAATGGAGGGGTAACATGATTTTAGTAGTTAATGCAGGAAGTAGTTCAATTAAGTTTAGATTATTTAATGATTCAGATATTAAAAATCCAGTTGATGTTCTTGATGGTATTGCAGAAAGAATAACTGTAGATGGTTTTGTTTCATTTAAATATGAAGGAAAAAAGTATGAATTTGACATGGAATTACCTAATCACGAAGTTGCAATTCAATTTATTTTGAATAAATTAATTGAATTAAATGTCATCGTTAATATTAATGATATAAATGCTGTTGGATTTAGGATTGTCCACGGAGTAACTATAAGCAAATCTTCAATTATTGATCAAAAAGTTTTTGAAACAATTAGTGAAGCTGTTAAATTGGCTCCTTTACATAACCCAGGTGCAATTATTGCAATTGAAGCTATTAAAAAAATAATGCCTAAAGCAAAAATGGTTGCTTGTTTTGATACGGCATTCCACCAAACTTTAGGTGAAGAACAATTTCTATATCCTGTTCCGTATTCTTGGTTTGAAGAACATGGAGTAAGAAAATATGGATTTCATGGAATTAGTTATCAGTATATAACTGAAAAAATGTCAGAAATTCTTGTTAAATCAAAAGATAAATTAAACCTTATTGTTTGTCATTTAGGAAATGGAGCAAGCATTACTTGCATTAAAAATGGTAAATCATTTGATACAACGATGGGATTGACTCCTCTTGCTGGTATTATGATGGGTACTAGAAGTGGTGATATTGATCCATCAATTATTGAATATATGTCTAAAGAATTAAATTTAGATGTTTCAAAAATAACAAATATTTTAAATAAGGAATCTGGATTATTGGGTTTAAGTGGTAAATCAAGCGATATGAGAGATATAACTGATGGTTATTTTAAGGGTGATAAAAATTATATAAGAGCTCTTAATAAATACACCCAAGTTGCTGCGGATTATATAGTCAAATTTGCAAACCTACTAGGAAACGATTTTGATGGTATAGTTTTTACAGCTGGGATTGGAGAAAATTCAGTAACAACAAGAAAATTAATTTTAGACAAATTACCCCTATTGAATATAGAAATTGACTCAGCAAAAAATGAGGAGTCATATGGGGATTATAAATATATTTCATCAAGAAATTCAAAAATTAAAGTTCTGGCTGTTAGAACCAACGAAGAACTAATGATTTGTAAAGATACAATCAATCTTACAAAATAAAAATAAGAAATAGACTTTAAAACAATAAAAAGTCTATTTTTTTGCCTTTTTTACAAAAAAAATAAAAAAAATATTGATTTTAATATTGCTAATATGCTATTATGAATAGGTAGAAATCTATCTATGGCTTTTTAGCTCAGTTGGTAGAGCAACCGGCTGTTAACCGGTTGGTCGCAGGTTCGAGTCCTGCAAAAGCCGCCATTTATATATGGCCTGTTGGTGAAGCGGTCAACACACACGGTTTTCATCCGTGCACACACGGGTTCGAACCCCGTACAGGCTACCATTATTTTATATTATATTTTTGGAGTGTTAGCTCAGTTGGGAGAGCTCCTGCCTTACAAGCAGGCGGTCGGCGGTTCGAGCCCGTCACACTCCACCATTTTTTTTGCTGATGTGGCTCAATTGGCAGAGCAACTGACTTGTAATCAGTAGGTTGTAGGTTCAAGTCCTATCATCAGCACCACGCAAGAAATCATCAACCATAAATGGTTGTTTTTTTATTGCTAAATCTATGTATTATATAATTAAGGAGTGAAAGTATGAAAAAAAATCTATCTTTAATTGCCTATATTTCATTAGCTCTTGCTTTATTAAATCAAATCTTTGTAATATCTTTTGCAAAATTAATATTTAAAAAAGTTAACAAAGTGGAGTTGGATGAAATGAGTTATATAATAATAATTATTGCAGTAATTTTTTTGACAATTATTGGAATAATAGCTACTTTATTTATCTTTAAAAATACTGTTAAATCAAGTTTTGTGGGGTCTATAATCTTAATTACATTGGGAGTTATGCTTTTACCTACAATATTTGGATTTACATGAATATTTGGAGTAATTAATATTATTTGTGGAATTTTGATGATTACAGTTGGCGCAATCCATCTTAAAACATCGAGAGAATACTTATAAAATTAAAATAAGTATTCTATTAAAAAGAAAAAAATGTTATTATAAATGTGTTAATTTTAACGTCTCGTTAGCTCAGTCGGTAGAGCAACTGGCTTTTAACCAGTGGGTCATAAGTTCAAGTCTTATACGGGACACCATTCATCCGGAATTGGCGGAATTGGCAGACGCACCAGACTTAGGATCTGGCGTGGTAACACGTGGGGGTTCAAGTCCCTTATTCCGGACCATAAAGAAACATAATCACGAAAGTGATTTTTTTTTTTTTTTTTAAAAAAAAAAAAAAAAACATTACCTTATTCTTGCAATTGAACCTAAAATTATATATATTCATTTTTAAGAAAAGTTGGAGAAATTGATGAAAAGTATTAATCTTGTAAAAAAAATTAATAAAAGAAGAAAAAATAACTCTTTAGTTTCTCTTTCTTTTCAATTTTCAAATCTATTTATATATAATTAATCAACCATTTTTATTGGTTGATTTTTTTTGTAAAAAGTTAGATTTAGAAGGAGGAAAAATGGAAGATAATAAAAAAATTGAGCTAATATTAGAACCTCACCAAAGACCTAAAAACTTTGGTCAGTGATCAATATTGTCAATTCAACATGTCTTTGCAATGTTTGGAGCTACAGTCCTTGTTCCTATGGTAATAAATGCCCAAGCACACAAAGACGGAATGGGTGATGCAATAAATATATCAATGGCATTATTTTGTTCTGGTTTTGGAACATTAATTTATATAGTTCTAACAAAAGCGAGGGTGCCAATATATTTAGGGAGCAGTTTTGCTTATATGTCGGTTATGGGTGTTGGTTGAGCACAGTGAGAAAACTCAATATTTATAGCTGTTTTTGTTGTAGGTTTAGTATATATACTTATGGGATTCATTATTCATTGAACGGGGGTTAAATGAATAAAAAAAGCATTTTCACCAATTGTTATAGGACCGATTGTAATAACAATAGGTTTAAGTGCTGTACCTAGTGCTTTGGGGAATGTTGGTTTCGCTTGGGCAGGGCCTCCTGAAGGTTTAAATTACCCACAATGATTGGCAATAATAATTGCCATAATTACATTTATGGTTGCAGCTCTTTGCATGTTAAAAGCAAAAAGTTTCTTTAAAATAATTCCAATACTAGTAGCTTTGGGTGTTGGTTATTTACTTTGTATAATTTTACATTTTAGTTTATCTGGTTTGGGTATCAAAATAATGGATACAAGTTTTATAACAAATACTAAAGATTGAGAATGATATCCAAGTTTTAAAGCTATATGAAAAGTTAATCCAAATACAATTGGGCCAGCGCTAGTAGCTATTGTGCCAATATCATTGGTAACTATGGTGGAGCACTTGGGTGATCATATAAATATTGGAACAATGACTGGAAGGGATTTCATAAAAAATCCAGGAGTAAGCAGAACTCTTATGGCTGATGGAGTTGCTATGAGTATTGCGGGTCTAATTGGTGGTCCTGCAAATGCAACTTATTCTGAAAATACAAGTGTTGTTGGTTTAACAAAAGTTGCCAGTGTTTGAGTAACGGGTTTAGCTGCAATATTTGCTATAGTTATGAGTTTCATCGCTCCAATAAATCAATTAATAAGAATGATACCAGCTCCTGTAATGGGGGGCATAAGTATAATGCTGTTTGGTATGATTGCTTCAAATGGTATCAAAATAATGCTGGATTCAAAAGTTGATTTAAAAAATGCCAAAAATCTAATCGTAATTTCTACAATATTAGCGATTGGTGTTGGAATGTCTGTTAGTGGAGCAAACATTGATATTAATGGTTTTAAAATAACTGGCTTATTCTTAGCTACAATTTGTGGGGTTCTATTAAACTTATTATTACCAGAGCATGACAATATGGGAATTATGACAATTTTTAAGAAAAAGAATAATAAATAGTTCAAAGGAAATGATTCTATAAAATAGAATCATTTTTTAATCTATTTTATAAAAATGAGTATTTCCTTTATAATCAATATTAGTAAATTGAGGTGGAAAGATGAAATTAAAAGAAAACGTTCTTATTTTTTCAGACTTAGATGGTACCGCTCTTGCAAGTACTCATAAATTTAGTGATAGAACAAAAGAAATGGTTAAAAAAGTATATGATAAAAATTATTACTTTATTCCAGTTACAGCTAGATGTACACTAGACACTTTTGATCAACAATCTATTTATTTAGGTTTAGATAAATTAAATGGTCTTGCAGCGGCTAACAATGGTACACATATCTATGACTTTAAAGAAAAGAAATGAATAAAAGAAGAGTATATATCAGCAGAATCTTTAAAAGAGGTTTTTGATATAACGTTTGGCAAAATTGGTAAATACAAAGTGCACTTTATAGGAGATGACATTTACTATGTGTATGGCGAGGGTGAAAATTCAAAATACTGAAGTGATATTATGAAAACCGACTATAAAGTTATTCAAAATTTTGAAGATATTGATAGAAAGATAAATCACATTACAGTTATATTAGAAAAAAACCCTTCACAACAAAGTGTTGAAGAATTTTACAAAGATTTTTCTGGTATAAGCAATGAACTTGATATAATTAAATATACAGAGAGGGTTTATGAATTGGCTATTAAAGGAATTCATAAGGGATCTGTGGTTAAAGAAGTCTTAAATTACTTAGGACTAGACAAATCAAATACAACAACATTTGGATTTGGAGATAGTTTTAACGATTTTGAATTAGCAGCACAAGTTGAATACTTTATTGCAATGGGAAATGGTTTGGAAGAACTAAAAAACAAAGCATCATTTGTTACAAAATCAAATGATGAAAACGGTGTAGCTGATTTTATTGAAAAAAATATACTATAAAAGGAGAAAACAGATTATGGCAGTAAAAGTTATAAATACAGTAGAAGAATTTGAACAAGAAATCGCAAAAGAAGCAACAGTGGTTGACTTTTATGCAGAATGATGTGGACCTTGCAAAATGTTAGCACCAATATTTGATTTAACTTCAAATGAAGAAACATCAGTTAACTTCATTAAGGTTGATACAGACAAACTAACAGAGGTTGCACAAAAATATAATGTTATGTCAATTCCCACATTAATTATGTTTAAAAACGGAGAAGTTGTTAAACAAAATAGTGGATTTATGTCAAAAGATATTTTAAAACAATTTATAAAATAGGGGGTAGAAAATTGTGGTTAAATTAATAGCGCTTGATGTCGATGGGACTTTAGTTAAAAAGAAAAATTTAGTATCTAAAAAAAATATCAACGCAATAAATGAAGCACGTAAAAAAGGTGTAAAAATTTGTATTGCGACAGGTAGAAATATAACAAGAGCTGTAAAAGTTGCTAAAGCAATTGGAATTGATTTAGCTCACGAATATGTAATTACCCTAAATGGTGGAGCAACTTATAAATACGATGGTTTAGCAACACCTAAATTGATTGAAGAACACTTATTTGAAATGGACGACTTTAAAACAATTTATGACAAAGCAAAACAATACAGGTTAAGCACATTTAGTTATGCAGAAGATCCTAATGTTTCTTATGTTGTTAAAAAGAACTTTTTCACTTATGTTCTTAAAAAAGTTTCTGGAAGAAAATTAATTAAATACAACAGAGATGAAATAGACGGGAAATCATACAAAATAATAATTTATGGTAACAAAAAAGGAATAGCTAAAATAAAAGAGGATTTAAAACCAAAAGGTTATGAAATGTTCTCTTGAAGTTATGTTCCTCACTCTTCAAATATTGAAGTTAATCCAAAAGGTGTAGATAAACTTTATGCATTACAAAAAGTTGCTGCAAATTATGGAATTGACTCAAAAGATATAATGTTTTTTGGAGATGGTGACAATGATATTAAAGCTATAAAATGAGTTGGTCACGGAATTGCCATGGGAAATTCTAAAAAAGATTTAAAAGAAATAGCTAGTGGTTCAACAAAAACAAATAAACGCCACGGTGTAGGTCATTACATCATAAAAGAATTGCTTAAAAGTGCTAAGTAGCACTTTTTTTATTTTTTATAATTTTCATAAAATAAAATAAAATATATATATAATTATCTTATGAAAAAACAAGGGAGGATTACTATGAAATTGCAAAGTGTAATAAACATAAATCAATATCTAATTTCGGAATGATTTAACGTAGTAATTACTCGTGTTGAATGATTTGAAAAGGTTTTAGAGACCGAAATGCTCCTCCTGATTGCGTAATATATTTTAATTAAGATTACGCGTTAAAAATTTAATATTTTAAAAGGAGAACATATTATGAACAACAATAATATTTTAGAGATTAGAAATCTTACTAAAAGTTATGATGGAAAAGTTGTTTTAAAAGGTGTTGGTTTTAATATTAAAGAAGGAGAGTTCATAACTCTTTTAGGACCTTCTGGGTGTGGAAAAACAACTACTTTAAACATAATAGGTGGTAGAGAAAAACAAGATACTGGCGATTTGTTATTTGAAGGTAAGGATTTAACCCCAATACCAAGTAATAAAAGACAAATTAACACAATCTTTCAAAACTACGCACTTTTCCCGCATTATGATGTTTATGACAATATTGCTTATGGATTAAGAGTTAAAAAAATGAAAGAAGACTTAATCACAAAAGAAGTAATGAAATATATTAAGAAATTCTCTCTTGAGGGAATGGAAAATAAAAGAGTTCATGAACTTAGTGGTGGTCAAAAACAACGTGTTGCTATTGCAAGAGCACTTGTTTTGAAACCAAAAATTTTACTACTTGATGAACCAATGTCGGCTCTTGACGTTCAATTAAGAAAAAGAATGCAAGATGAATTAAAAGAACTACAAGAAGAAATAGGAATTACTTTTATTTTGGTAACTCACGATCAAGAAGAAGCTTTGACTTTGAGTGATAGAATTGTGGTCATGAACGATGGACAAATACAACAAATTGGTACACCAGAAGAAATATACAACGAACCAGAAAATAGGTGGGTTGCAAACTTTATTGGAGTATCTAATGTTATTGGAAATGGTGTATTTATAAAAGACTTAAAAGTTAAATTTGATGGAAAAGAATTTGACTGTACAGATAAAGGGTTTGGAGACAATGAAGAAAATATCGACATTGTTTTAAGACCTGAAGATTTACAGATTGTAGAACCAAACAAAGGTTTCTTTAATGGTTCGGTTGAAAACATAATTTTCAAAGGTGTGCACTATGAAATTACTATTAAAACAGAAAATAGAATGTATATAGTTCACACAACTGAATTCCATGATTTTGATAAAGAAGTTTCTATTAAATGAAATCCAGAAGATTTACACATAATGTGAAAAGAAATTGATGAATAATTTAGTTAACGAAAAAGACATTATTGAAACACAAAATAATGTTGAATTCGAAAAAGAATTAGACGATATTGAAAACATTGAATCTGAAGGAACAGAAATAGAAATAGAAATACCAAAAGTTAAATTTAAAGATAAAATAGCAGAATTTAAAATCGTAAAAGGACTAAGGGGAAAGGTTTGACCTATTATGCTCCCTTTTATGGTTGTAATGGGATTTTTAGTTGTACTTCCACTACTTGGAATAGTTATATTTGCAATAGTTGAAGCAACTGGGAACAGTATTAAATTTAAAATTGACTTTACAAACTTTATAAAATTATTAACATCAGGATCAATTCTATATGTTATGTTTTTATCTTTGCTTTATGCATTTATTGCAAGTTTAATTTGTGTTGCTTGTGCATATCCGATTGCTTTGGTTATGGCTCAACTGAAAAATAAAATGCTTGCTAAAAATGTTTGAGTGTTAGTGACGTTGCCTATTTGAATAAGTATGATTCTAAAAATACTTGGATTAAGAAGTTTATTCTTATTAATTTCTCCAAGTGTTTTAGGAACTCCAATTGCAGTTGTTATTGGTATGGTGTACATGTTTTTACCATTTGCAATCTCACCAATTTATAATGCAATTGAAAATCAAGACCCAAATTATTATTTAGCTGCTTTGGATTTAAAGGCAAGTAAGTCAAGAGCTTTTTGACAAACAACTTTTAGACAATCTTTACCAGGAGTCTTTGCTGGATTTACATTAGTTTTAGTACAAGCAGCAACATCATTGCTGATTGTAAGATATATGGGTGATGGAAAAATAAATTTAATTACAACCATTATAGAGAACTACTTCTTTAGGGGTACAGACTTTACTTTTGGTGCAACAATAGCTATTGTTTTGGCTTTGCTTTTATTTGCAATTATGGGGGTTATGAAGTTAATCTCAAACAAATTCGAGGTGAAAGGAGCATCTAAAAAATGAAAAAATTCATCAAATCAAGTTACTTCTTAATAATGATGTTATTCATCTATGTTCCTATTGCTGTTATGATTTTATTCTCATTTAACTCTGGGAATAGCACAAGTAGTTGAAGTGGATTTAGTTTAGAATGATATTCAAAACTAATAACTAACTCACCGTTTATGAAATCAATTACAGTCTCTTTGTTTGTGGCAATGGTTTCAACAATAATTTCATTAATTATTGGTATGATGGCTGTAGTTGGTTTAACTAAAATAAGAAAAAGAACAGCTGATAACTGAGTTAGAATAGCAAACATTCCATTAGTAAATGCAGATGTAATTACTGCTGTTGGATTAATGTTAATTTTTGTTCTAGCTGGTGTTAAGTTTGGTATTGTAACTTTAATTGCTGCACACGTTTCATTTAACGTGCCTTATGTAATTATTACAGTTTTGCCATTTATGAATAGAATTGATAAAAATGTTTTAGAAGCATCAAAAGACTTGGGTGGAAACCAAAGACAAACTTTCTATAAAGTTGTTTTACCAATCTTAACTCCATGTATTATTACAGCTGCTGCAATTTGTTTTGCGATGAGTTTTGATGACTTTATTATTTCTTACTTTACAGGTGGAGGACAAACTAATGTTTCAACTTTCATTTATACCGCAAAAAGAATGCAACCTTATATAAATGCATTTGGAACTTTATTAGTTGCATCAATTGTATTTATTATTTTGGTTTGAAACATTATTACATTTTCAATCCAAAGATCAAAAGAAGTTAAATTACAAATTAAAAAAGGTGAATATAAAATTAAACTTATTTCAAAAATTGAAAATGAAATTCTATATTTACAAAATTGTCTTTCAACAGGAACAAAAATTGAAAGATCTAAAAATTTGAAATTGTTAGCTCAATATAGATTGCTTAAATTTCAAATTAGAGCGCTTAATAATAAAAATAATAATAAAAAAATTAGTAAATTAGAATGAAAAAAGGAATTAATTTCATCAGAAATTAAAAGCGAAAAAAGATACTTTACTATTTTTAAAAAATTAAATATTAAAAAATCTCAAATAGAGTCAAAAATTAAATTAATGACTAATGATAAAAAAATTAAAAGGTACGAACAAGTTCTATCAAAATTAGATAGAAAAATTAACAAATATGATAAGGAAATAGAATGAATAAATAACAGAAATGAAATTGATAAGGAAAGATCGCACGACATTGGACAACAAATTGTAGATTTAAAAGAAGAGTTAGCCGGACTTGAAAATCCAAGTGCTAAATTAGTTTCTTGATATAACAAGAAAATTAAAGTTCTTTCAATAAAAAGAGATAGTTTATTGGAGGGAAGAAACCAATATAAACTTAGAGTTACTATTGAAAAACTTGCCCTAATTCAAAAAGACAATCAAGAAAAATCAGAAATTAAATATAAACAATTTAAAGAAATTGAAGAAAAAGTATTTAGAAAAATATCTTTAGTTGAATCTATCGACAAACAAATTGAATTTTTAGATAAAGAAAATGAAAACTACAAAAATAAATTAGCTGAATTAAAAACTTTAAGAAAAGAAAAACTTGAAGATGCAACAGAGGATTTAAGATCTAAACTGGCTACAAGTGAAGAAAAACTTGATAAAGTAAACAAACACGTAAAAGCCAAAAAAGATAAATATTTCCCTGATGTTTTAGAAGAGAACTATGTTCCAAAATCAAATAGATGAATTAAAAGAAATTGAAAACAACTTACTATGGGAACTGCCCTTTTAGGGTCATTCTCATTGTTAACAACTGCTTATGTTATGAATAACATTTATGACTTAACAATTGGTAACTGAGGAAGCTATATTGACCCAGAATTAATTACAGAATTTGAACAAGAAACAGGTTTAAAAGTTAATTATCAACAATATGATTCAAATGAATCATTATATAACAAGACTTATACATTTAACTATGACATTATGGTTCCAAGTGACTACATGGTTGAAAAACTAGCTACAGAGGGTGGTTTACAAAGAATTGATTGATGTAAAGTTGAAAATATTGCTGCACCTGACGGTAGAACAAATCCACAAGAATGTGAAGAAGTGGTAGAAACAGAAACTGAAAATGAAGTTCGTGAAGGTCAAAATGATGACGGATATGAATTACATTACAATGAAGGTATTAGAAAAGTTCATGAAAATAGTGAGTTTACTGACGCTGAAGGGGTGGAATCAAACCTTCTAGATTACTCAATACCTTGATTCTGGGGTGATGTAAGAATTGTATTTAACTTAGGTGAATATGAAAATGGAAAATTTATTCATAACGAACCATTGGTAGAATTCTTATCTGCAAAAGGTGTAATAGAAGAAAATAAAGACGAAAACAATAATCCAAATGAAAATTACGAAAATGAACCTTATATTGTAAATGAAGATAAATTATCTTGAAATATTTTGTGAGAAGCTGCTAATGCAAACTTCAATTTAGCATTAAACGAAGATCCAAAAAATGTGTTTATGTATGGTTTCCAAAAATTATATGGAACAGTACAAGCAGAAGATAATTTAGCAATTAATGATTTGAATAACAAAATTTCAAAACAACAGCAAGTTGATAATGTATCAAAAGAAATAGATACATTAGTAAGTCACAGAAATGTAGGACTTTATGGAGATCAATTGTTAGATAAAGTTCATGATAAAGATTTTGATATTGCTGTTATGTATAATGGTGACCTAATTTATGCAATGCAAGATGATTTTGAAAGTGAAGCAGAAGAAGATTCGATTTCTAATTTAGAAAATGAAAATGAATCAAATGACTACAAATTCACAGTCGTTTCAGGCGTTCCTGACGCTAATTTACAACAAAATGTATTTATTGACGGAGAAAAAGTTAATAAAGAATCAACTAACTTATGAAGTGACAACCTTGTTATTTCAAGTGTTAACTCAAATTTAGATGCAACATACAAGTTTATAAACTTTATGTATGAAAGAGAAGCTCAAAAAGCCTTAATTGATGAAACTGGTATGCCAACAGCATTTGATGAAATGTTGGATTATGGTATGAAACAAGGTGATGAATGGGCTAAATGATTCACTCCAAGTAATAGGGGCTCTGCATTTGGTTTTGATGAAAAAATAGATAATTATCTTGTTGATAAATTTAACCAAATAATTTCTACAAAACACTAGAATTAAAGCCCTTTTTTAAGGGTTTTTATTTTTTTAACCTTTATGATTAATCTATACTAGATTTTAGTTTTTTTTAGTATAATCATTTAGGTAATGGTACCATAGCCAAGAGGCTAAGGCATGGGACTGCAACTCCCTGATCGTCGGTTCGACTCCGACTGGTACCTCCAAAATGAATTTAAAAGAGCAAATAGTGCTCTTTTTTATTTATTTTATTAAAAAAGACACATATTGTTTTTTTATTTGCTATAATAAATATTGTCAATTTTGTACAAAGTTGATAAAAAAAGAACAAAATGTAATATAATATTTTTGGTTGTTTTCACACAAAAATGCGCCCTTAGATCAATTGGATAGATCGTTTGACTACGGATCAAAAGGTTAGGGGTTCGAGTCCCTTAGGGCGCGCCATTATTGAGAGCAATCATGAATATTATTAAATATTCATATACTTCGGGAAGTGGCTCAGCTTGGTAGAGCATTCGGTTTGGGACCGAAGGGTCGCAGGTTCGAATCCTGTCTTCCCGACCATTTAATTTAATATTTTATTTATATATGGGCCCGTAGCTCAGCTGGGAGAGCACCTGCCTTGCACGCAGGGGGTCGACGGTTCGATCCCGTTCGGGTCCACCATATATATGGCGGGGTAGCTCAGCTGGTTAGAGCGCTCGGCTCATACCCGGGAGGTCAAGAGTTCAAGTCTCTTCCCCGCTACCATATATTTTATTGTTTATTTTATATTTTGGACCTTTAGCTCAGTTGGTTAGAGCATCCGGCTCATAACCGGATGGTCATTGGTTCGAGTCCAATAAGGTCCACCATCATGATGACTCTATTATGATCATGAAGGGGCAAAACAAAATACGGAAGATTACCCAAGCCTGGCTGAAGGGGTCGGTCTTGAAAACCGAGAGTCGGGGAAACCCGAGCGGGGGTTCGAATCCCTCATCTTCCGCCATTTTTATCGCGGGGTGGAGCAGTTGGTAGCTCGTCGGGCTCATAACCCGAAGGTCGTAGGTTCAAGTCCTGCCCCCGCAACCATTTGGCCCCATAGCGAAGTTGGTTATCGCGCCTCCCTGTCACGGAGGAGATCACGGGTTCGAGTCCCGTTGGGGTCGCCATTATCGGTTTTGTAGCTCAGTTGGTAGAGCAATTGATTGAAGCTCAATGTGTCGGCGGTTCAACTCCGTCCAAAACCACCATTTATGAAAACGAGAGGCGTCATAGAATGACGTTTTTTTATTCAAAAATATCAAAAAAAATTAATTTTTTAATTGTATTTTAAAAGTTAATATTCTATAATTAATATTGTTTTACGGAGTATAGCTCAGCTGGTTAGAGCGCACCCCTGATAAGGGTGAGGTCGGTGGTTCAAGTCCACTTATTCCGACCATTAAGAAAAATATTTAACACCCATTAAGGGTGTTTTTTTATTTTTATGTAGGTATAATAATAGCGGTTTAGAAAAGAGGTGGTAAATATGAGTATTCCTTCCGTCGATCAGTTAGAAATATTAATAAAAAATAAAACGGTAAGAAGTATTGCTAATTTACCATCTGTTTTTGCATTGTCAAAATAGATATTTAAGTTAGCTTTCATAAATAAGGAGAACGATGTTATGAGAACTAAGAAAAAGTTAAATAATAATTATAATAATCAAATTTCCGAGTTTGTTAAATTAGATCAAGCTCAAACATTAAAAAAACTTGAAGTTTCTAACTTTGGTCTTACAGAAGAACAAGTTGAAATACAAAAGGAAAAGTTTGGAGATAATAGCTTAAAAGAAAAGAAATTCAATTACTTACTTTCATTTATCAAATCATTTTTTAGTCCATTCAATCTAATTTTGATTGTAATAGATTCATTTAGCTTCTATCAATATGCACAAGAACCAGAACCATCTGATTTGGTTGGTGCTTTATTGGTTCTAACAATGATTTTAATAAGTGGAACAATTTACTTTGTCCAAGAAATAAGAGCTTTTAGTGTTATTAAAAAAATGACATTTGAAAATAAGCACATGACTAAAACTATTAGAGGTGTTGATTTCAAAGTAAAAGATATTGATAATGCTAATTCAATTAAGTTAATTAAAGAACATGAACAAATTGAAAACTCAGAATTAGTTCCTGGTGATTTAATATATGTATCAAATGGCGATTTAATTCCAGCAGATGTAAAAGTTATTTGATCAAATAACTTATATTTAAATCAATCTTCTTTAACTGGAGAGTCATTTCCTGTTCAAAAGAAAACAACTAATGAAAAAGAAAGTTATTTGGAATATCAAAATGTTTGTTATATGGGAACAGAAGTTGTTTCCGGATCAGCGCTTTGTGTTGTAATTCAAACAGGGCAAAAAACTTATTTCTCAGCAATAAATGATAAAGTTACTGAAAAAAGAAGTAAGAATTCATTTGAAAAAGGTATTTGAAAAATAACAATGTTGTTAATTTCATTTATGCTTGCAGTTACACCAATAGTATTTTTGGTTTTTGGTTTAAGACCTGGTGAAATTGATGATAAATGATTTGCAGCTGCAATGTTTGCTATTTCAATAGCTGTAGGTTTAACTCCAGAAATGTTGCCAGTAATTGTTACTGCAAACCTTTCGAGGGGTTATTCAAAAATTAAAAAAGAAAATGTTATTGTTAAAAATTTAAACGCTGTTCAAAATATGGGTGCAATAGATATTTTATGTACAGATAAAACCGGAACAATAACAAGTGGTGAAATTAAGCTAGATCATGTTTTTGATATTAAAAGTCAAAAAAATGAAATGATAGAACATGTTTTATATTTAAATAGTTATTTCCAATCTGGATTCCAAAATCCAATTGATCAAGCAGTTTTGCTTAGCAAAAACATAAGCGCACCAAATCTTGATGAATATACAAAAGAATGAGAAGTTCCTTTTGACTTCCAAAGAAAGATATTGTCTGTGATCTTATCAAAAAACGGAGAAAAAGAAATATTTACAAAAGGGGCAATTGAAGAGGTTTTAAAAGTATGTAACCGTATTTATATAAATGGTGACATTGTAAAACTAACTCAAGAACACATTGATAAAATTATTAAAAAATCAGATGATTACAATAATGATGGTTTCAGAGTTATTGGTATAGCTCATAACCAACTAGAAGATGAAGATATAGAAGAAGATTTGGTATTCTATGGATTTGGTACATTCTTTGATGAACCAAAGAAAACTTCAAAAAAAATTATTAAAGAATTAGCCGAAAAGGGAATTGCTACAAAAGTATTGACCGGAGACAACGAAGTTATTACAAGAGCTATTTGTTCAAAAGTTGATTTTAAAATTGAAAAATTATATTCAGGTAAAGAAATCGAAGCAATGAGCGAAGAACAATTACACAAAGCAGTTCGTAAAGGAAATGTTTTTGTTAAGTTAAGTCCAATACATAAATCAACAATTATTAGAGCTTTAAAAGAACAAGGTCATGTTGTGGGATTCATGGGTGATGGAATTAATGATGCACCAGTATTAAGAGAATCTGATGTCGCTATTTCTTTTGATGAAGCATCAAACATAGCAAAAGAAGCTGCAGACATTATCTTAATGGAAGAATCATTATTACCAATTAGCGCGGCAGTTCATGAAGGAAGAGTTTCATTAGCCAATATATTAAAATATATTAAAGTTACTGTTGCTTCAAACTTTGGAAATGTGTTAAGTGTTCTTGTTGCATTGTTCTTAACTATGGCAGAACCAATGCAACCACTACACTTGTTAACACAAAACTTATTATACGATATAGTGATGTTTGCATTTATATTCGATAAAGTTGATAGTAAATTCACTGACAAACCTAGACCTTTAAGAACTAAAAATATTATTTGATTTACAGTTATAAATGGTCCTGTAAGTTCAATATTTGATATATCAACATTCTTGGTTCTATTATATGGATATCATATTGTAAATCCAGGTATCGGTTCTGGTGTAGCTCAACCTGATCCAGAAGCATTGGCTGTATTTAATGGTAGTTGATTCGTTGTTGGATTAATGACTCAAACAGCTGTTATGCAAATGTATAGAACTGAAAAAATACCATTTATTCAATCAAATGGTTCATGACAAGTTACAGTGTCAACAATATTTGTATGTTCAATGGCAGTAATTGTACCATATGGATTTATGAGCATCCCAGCAATAAGTCAGGGTATGAAAATGGGTGTACCACCGATGACATTCCTACCAATTGCTTTAGGTTTTGTGGCTGCTTATATGATGCTTGCACAAGCGATTAAAATGTTATACATTAAAATGTTTAAAGAATGATTGTAAAAACTTAAACTTATGTTTAAGTTTTTCTTTATTCAGTTTAAATGATTAACACAAATAAAGTTTTAATGTAAAATAATAAAGTTAATAAAAGAGGTAATAACATGGAATTTTCACATAAAGCAATTGAAAAGAAATGACAAAAATTTTGAGAAGAAAATAATACATATAGAACAACGAGTGATAAAGACAAAAAGGCTTATATTTTAGATATGTTTCCATATCCGAGTGGAGCGGGACTACATGTTGGTCACCCAAAAGGTTATACTGCAACTGACGTATTTGCAAGAATGAGAAGAATGCAACAATATGATGTTCTTCACCCGATTGGGTGAGATGCTTTTGGTTTACCTGCCGAGCAGTACGCTTTAAAAACAGGGAATGATCCAAGAGAATTCACATCTAAAAATATCATTACTTTTAGAAATCAATTAAAAAAACTTGGATTCAGTTATGACTATAATAAAGAAGTTAATACAAGTGATCCAAACTATTACAAAATTACACAATGGATCTTCCAACAACTTTACAAAAAAGGATTAGCAGAAATTAGAGAAGCTAATGTTAATTGGTGTGAAGGATTGGGAACTGTTCTTGCAAACGAAGAAGTTATTTTAGAAAATGGTAAAATGGTTTCTGAAGTAGGTGGTTTTGAAGTTATTAAAAAACCAATGAAACAGTGAGTTTTAAAAATTACAAATTATGCAGATAGATTACTTGAAGGTCTGGATGAATTAGATTGACCAAGTTCAGTAAAAGAATTACAAAAAAACTGAATTGGAAAATCTGAAGGTGTAATTGTCAATTTTGATGTTAAAGATAGTGCTGAAAAAATTGATGTTTTTACAACAAGAGCTGACACTATGTTTGGTGTTTCTTATGTTGTTTTGGCGCCAGAAAATGAACTAGTTTTAAAATTAACAACTGAAGAAAACAAAAATAAAGTAGAAGAATATATTTCTTTGACAAAAACTAAAACAGATGTTGAAAGACAAGACGATTCAAAAGACAAGACGGGTGTATTTACAGGTAGTTTTGTGATTAATCCAATCACAAAAGAAGAATTACCAATTTGAGTGGCGGATTATGTTTTAAATGAATATGCAACCGGAGCTGTAATGGCTGTTCCTGCTCATGATGAAAGAGACTGAAAATTTGCAACTAAATACGAATTACCTTTAAAATATGTTTTAGAAACAAGCGATCATTCAAAAGCGTTTGTTGGTGAATCACCCTTAATCAATTCTGATTTCCTAAATGGTTTGAATAGAGTTGAAGCAATTAAAATAGTTGTTGAAAAGCTTGAAAAAGAAAATAAAGCACAAAGAAAAATTAATTATAAATTAAGAGATTGACTATTCTCAAGACAAAGATTTTATGGTGAACCATTCCCTGTATTGTTCTTGGAGGATGGGCAAATTGCTTTAGTTGATGAAAAAGAACTGCCGTTAGAATTGCCAAAAACTGATTATATAAAACCTTCTGGAACTGGTGAATCACCTTTGGCAAATTTAACTGAATGAGTTAATATTGAACACAATGGTCAAAAAGCAAAAAGAGAAACAAATACAATGCCTCAATGAGCCGGAAGTTGTTGATACTATTTAGCTTACATATTGACCACAAGTCCTAATGAACTTGTAGACATTCAATCAGATGAAGCAATGGAATTATTTAAAAAATGATTACCAGTAGATCTTTACATTGGAGGTCAAGAACATGCCGTTCTTCACTTGCTTTATGCTAGATTCTGACACCAAGTATTATTTGATCTTGGAGTTGTCCCTACAAAAGAGCCATTCCAAAAATTAATAAATCAGGGTATGATCTTAGCTGATAATGGTGAAAAAATGAGTAAGTCTAAAGGTAATGTAATTAATCCTGACGACATAATTGAATCACATGGAGCAGATACTTTAAGGCTTTACGAAGTGTTTATGGGACCTTTAGAGGCGTCATTACCTTGAAGTTTTAAAGGTCTTGATGGAGCTAGAAAATGACTGGA
This sequence comes from Spiroplasma monobiae MQ-1, assembly GCF_002865545.1. Lineage (NCBI taxonomy): Bacteria > Bacillati > Mycoplasmatota > Mollicutes > Entomoplasmatales > Spiroplasmataceae > Spiroplasma > Spiroplasma monobiae. The sequence goes on from NZ_CP025543.1 coordinate 161,207, forward strand.
TAGAGTGTTTAGAATGATTGAAAACACTCAGTTAACAGATGAAAATAATGGTAACTTAGATTTTGTTTACAATGATGTTGTTAAAAAAGTGACCCAAATGGTTGAGGATTGTAAATTCAATACAGCAGTTTCTCAATTAATGATGTTTGTAAATGCCGTTTACAAGGAAGAAAAACCAGTTTATAAAGAATATATTTTAAACTTTATAAAAATGCTTTCTATTTATGTGCCCCACTTAGCTGAAGAGTTATGAGTTAAAACAGGTAATGAAGGCAGTGTTTGTTTACAGGTTTGACCAACTCATGATGAATCTAAATTATCACTTTCAACAGTGACTATTGCTGTTCAAATTAACGGAAAACTTAGAGGTACTTTTGAAGTTGATAAGGGAACTGAAAAGGAAGAATTAATAAAGATGGCAAAAGAACTTGATAATGTAAAAGAACAAATTAATGGAAAAGATATAGTTAAAGAAATTGCTGTTCCAGATAAAATTGTCAACATAGTTGTTAAGTAGTATTTCAATATCAACCAGTAAAATGGTTGATATTTTTTAATTTCCTAAAAATGCTATAATAATAAAAGTGTAAATAGATAGGGGTAAAATTATGTCAAATATTATTGAAAATAATGGTGTTAAAGAGATAGTTTTAGACTTTTCATTTTTACAAAATGTACAATTTAAAGAAAGTCCCGCAACATTAGACCAAATAATAGATCAATTAGATATTAAAGGAGTTTCAACATATTTAGATTTTCAAAATTTCTTAAGAAATTCAATGGCAAAAAAATCTTTCATATGTCTTTTGGATGATAAAACTAGGCAACTTTCAAAAAAAGACACAAGTAAAACATCTTATAATGGGATAATTAGAATTGAATTAGATTCAAAGAATCAATCATTGCTGCCCGAAGGAACTTACTTAGGTTTTTACGTTAATATTGACACAAAAAATGCAGCCTTAACAATTAGTTCCATTTTTATGACTAGATTAAAACCTGTTGCCCAAGAATTTGAAACAATTATTCAAGAATCTCAAATTTTGTTGATAAGAAATCAAGGGCAAATAAAAGATGACGAATTGATAAGAAGGAATGTACTTAATTCATCAAACATTTCAGAAATAGGAAAACTATTATCTACTTTTGAAGAAGAAAAAGAAAAATGACTTAACTATCTAGAATTTAGTGAAGATCTTTTAATGTTGGAGAGAAAAAAAGCCTTACCTTATTTGGGTGCTCAAGCAACGAAAGTTATAAGAATAGATAAAAACCATTTTTCAAATGATTTAATAGAATATGAAATCAAAGAATTCAAATCAAAAAGCTTTAAGTATTTATTTGTGAATTCAGAAAATATATTAAAAAGCAAAGGAACTACATTCGACTTTACAAATGTAGTTACTCTAGATCTTCTAGCAGATGATATTGAAAAAGTTAACAAAATTAAAAAAACTAAAGATTTATCTTTGGTTCCGATAAAAAGAAATAAAAACATAACAACTACTCATGAACTTCTAAAAAATATTCATGATATTTTTGATTTTGATTTTGAAAAAACAAATGAGACACAAAATATAATATCTTTATCAACTATGCTAGGAACTTCAGAAGACACAATAAGTTTTGCAAACTATTGATCAAGAAATCCAAAGACAATTTTTCTTGGTGAAAGAAATGAGTTTGAAACTCTATTAAAAGAAAACCCAAATGAAATGCAAAACTGATTTATTCAAAAAATTTGTTTTGAAGTGGAAATGGATTTTGAAGATTCTCTTTTAACTGTCAAAAATAATCTAGATTATTTAAGCTCTGGTTATATTGCCTATACAGGAATTGGTGAAGATGTTCTAATTGAAAGATCCAAACAAGTAATAAAAAAAATATCTGATGGTAACACAAAGAATCCATACCTAGTTAACTACTTGTTCAATACAAGGTTGGTTGAGCTATCCGAAGTTTCAAATGATGTAGAAATAAAAGATGATGAGTTCAAATTTAATCTAAATAATGAGCAAAAAGATGCTGTTAGAAAAGCTGTAAATACAAAAGACATTTTTATTTTGCAAGGACCGCCGGGTACTGGTAAGACACAAGTTATTTCTGAAATAATAAACCAATTATCTAAAATGAATAGAAAAGTTTTATTATCAAGTCAAAATCACGAAGCTATAAAAAACGTTGTGGATAGATTACCAATTGATCCAAACTTAAACAAAATAAGGCTAACTAATCAATTAAACTTGAAAACTCAATCTGCAAACAACTACTCACCAGATAGAGTTTTATATAACTATTACAAAGCTATTGGTAAAAAAGTTTTTGATGACATGAATAATGATGAGAGTTCAATCAGGGAATTCTATTCTTATAAAAATGATCTTGAAAGATTAATAAATGCAAATAAAAGTTTTCACCAAAACAACACACAAATAAGATCAATACAAGAAAAAATTGATGAACTTAATAAGCAAATAATTTCTTATAAAGAAAATAATTTAGAAAAAATAAAGAGCAAAAATTATTTGAAAGAAGAATTAATTAACACAGATAATTTAATTGAAATTCTAAATACTAAAGATTTTGATGCAACTGTTAATATTAGCGAAAAACTTTTAGAGTGCTTTAAAAATTCTATAGAATTTGAATTAAATAATTTCATATATATGAATTTAAACTTTGAACCAAAAGATTTTTCAAATATATATTCTTTAATCAAAGAAGTTGCTAATGAAGTATATTTTAAAAATGAAACTTTTGCTGAAATAAAAATTTGCAAAGCAAATGTTATTAAGTTTAGAAGAAATGCTGATTTTGATTTGGCAGAAAAAGAAGAAAGTAAAATTGCTGGACTAGAACAAATATTAAAAATGGATTCAAAAATAACTGAACTAAATAGTATTTTTAATAATTTTGTAACTAGCCTAAAAAGTTTGAAATTAGAAATAGAATTGAGTTTACAAAGTGAAAGCACAGTTAACGTTTCTGAAATGGACATTAACAAATTGGAAATTGAAAAGAATGAACTTACAGTTACAAAAAATAATTTAAGTGAAAATTCAGGTTCTAATGCAAAAGAGTTAAGAGATTTACTTAAAACAGTTAATCAAAAATTTAATTTAAATTTAGGATTAACTGATGTAGATCTTGAAGAACAAATTAAAGAAGAATTAAATAAATTAGAAATCAAATTAAAAGAAAGTAAAGAAAGAAAGGAAAACTTTTCTGATATTTACTCAGAAATAATTAAATATCTTAATGATAATTATAAAATAACAGATAACTTTGAAGAAGAGCTTGCTTCAAAAGATTTTTCAGGACAAATGTTCAAAGATAGTCAAAGATATATACAATCTATTTTAGATAATTTGGTTAATGTATATTCAATGACATTAACTTCAACAAATTTATTTAGATTCAATAAAGATAACTTCGCAACGAAATTGGGATTGGAAGAATTAAATTTGAGGAACATGGATGTTGATGTTGTTATTATTGATGAAGCTTCAAAAGCAACATTATTGGAAATTTTAATGCCGCTAATTTATGGTAAGGCATTAATACTTGTTGGTGATTATAGACAGTTGCCACCGATTTTAAAACTACAACCAAGTGATGTTGACGATGTAAATAAATATTTTGGTAAAGAATATAATTACAACTTAATGTATGAGTTACTTGATGAATCTGCATTTAAAAAATTAATTGGAGCAAGAAACAAAACTATAACAACGATATTGAAAACTCAATATAGAAGTCATGAACAAATAATGGATGTTGTAAATAAATTTTATGATGGTAACTTGAAGGTTGAATCTCAAGTTAGCGAGCAAAAGCGTCATGACCTAAAAATAACAAATCACTTTGGTAAAGATATAATCGATTCAAGAAGTTCTGTTTACTGGGTTGATTCAACAAACAATTTAAGAAATGAAACTAATTTTGAACAAAGCGAAGACTTCTCAACAAGTTTATTTAATGATCTTGAAATAGACTTAACAAAAAAACTTTTAGAAAAAATAAATAAAGCAGTTGAAGATAAAAAAACAGAAATCAAACCAACTGTTGCAATAATTAGTTTTTATGGATTACATGTTAATAAACTAAAAAGAGAAATTAAATCAAATAAATTTAAAAACATAGAAATTGTAATAAATACAGTTGATGATTTCCAAGGAAAAGAAGCAGACTACGTAATCGTTAATATGGTAAGAAACCCAGAAAAATTATCAACAAAATCTGGAAGAGACTTTTTGAAAAAGTACGAAAGAATAAATGTTGCATTCTCAAGAGCAAGAGAACTTCTTGTAATTATTGGTGCACAAAGAGCTGTGAATGATATAACTGTAAAAATTCCTACAGTAGAAGACCCGAACGTATCAAACAGTCATCAAGTCTATGCAGATATAATTGCTAAACTTGACTTTGAAGGTTGTTTACTACAGCCAAGTGAAATTATGGAGGATTAAAAAATGATATTTAATAAAATTGAAATTCTATATGACAAAGTTTGTCTGCCTTTAAAAATTAAATATTCAGAAATCAGAAAACCTACGTTTATGGAATTTTTGATTTTGTTAATTATTATTGAACATCCAGATAAAACCAAAAATCTACAAGAAATTCTTGAAAAAGACTTTGAAATAAAAAACCAATCTTTATTTGAAAGAGCTTTAAGAGAACTTATTAATTTTAAAGTTATTGAAATAAATAAAGTTAGAGCTGGTATTGGGTCTCTTAATATGAATACTTCGATTGATAATTTTCATATAGATGCAAAAATACAAAAAGAATTTAAAAAGGGAACTTACACAATCTCTCACGATAATAAATTTCAAGATGTTAAATATTTTATAGATCCTATTACAAGAAAAACTGAAATATTAAAAGAGGCAAACTGAAATAAAAGGGTTAGTGATTTGAAGTTTAGTCACAGACTTTCTATTCCTTTCGATAATTCTCAATTAGAAAATAAGGAATTAATTTTTTCTAAGTCAAAAGATTTTATGAAAGATAAATCAGATATTTTTGGAGATGATTCATTCTTGAAAGATATTTTATTGGAAGGTCAAGAGTCTATAAATGAAGTTAGTCGCTTTAAAGAATACACAAAAAATGATACTGCTGCAATTGAGAGTTGAATTGAAATTTTTGACAACGGGACCTTTAAAGTTAAAACTGACAATCAAAATTTAGAAGACTATTTAAGATTAAATCCAAATATATCTGCAGAAATTTTAAAAGATGTTGCAACAAAATATGAAGATAAACTTAAAAAAATATTTAGACCAGAAACAAACTTTACAGATATGCAAAATTTTATATCAACACCAGATTTACTTTCTAATTTAAATGTTAAAACAACGTATAATTTAATCCTTATAAATGATCAATACATTGAATCTGATAACGAAATTATAAAGAATAAAGATTTAACAAAAAATATTGAAACAATAATTTTTTATAATTCAAAAAGAAATAACAAAGTAATAGATATTATTGATGGTAAAGTTATTTTTTATGTTGGATATATAGAAAATGAAACTCTACAGTCAAATTCATTCATATATTTGGATTCAAAAAATGCCTCAACAGCCTTTTTAGTGGCAGAAAAAAATATTCAATCAATAAATTTAAATATTCCAGTTCTTTACGCTTATAAAAATTCTAATAAAATTTTAGATCTCTATGCAATGTTTAAAACAAATATTGAATCTATTATTGAAAAATTTGAACAATCGCTTTTAGAAGCAAATTATGAATTGGCGATGAATATATATTTAGTTCTAGAAAGAGTAGGGTTAGAAAGTAAAGTTTCTAAGGCTCTTGAATATTACTTAAGTAAAACAACGGATAGTGGTTCAAACTATTCTGAAATGAAAAAGTACTTGTCTGAAGCAGAAGACAGAAAGCTATTCTTGATACTTGATAGAGTAGCTAAGAATCTTATAGTAAATGTTTCTAAAGAGAGAACTGATGATGAGTTATTTGAAATAGTTAGAAACTATAAATTTGTTGATACCAAAAACATACTGGATATATTTAATCAAGCAGATATTCAAAATAACATTGATAATATCTATAAAATTAATGATTTTTTAAGAAAGAACTCAGTTGATGGGTGAAAATTTAATGTTAGAAATTCATTAAATATATTAACTGATTATTTCAAAAACAATAATAGAGCTGAAATGTTTGATGAGAATAAATACAATTCTGATGTATGAACTCAACACGCAAATACATTAAATACAATAGGTAAAATTACAAAAGAACTATATATGAATAATTATGCTTTTGTAGAAAACAACTATAGCTATCTATTAAATTCATTAATGGAATTGGTGGGCAATTCATTGGATATAGAAAACTTTGATCAGTATTTAATTAATCTCTCAGATTCTTTAATTGACTTTTATAAGTCATACTATAAATACAAAAGCGAACAATTTTCTACAATAACTGATGATATGATTGAATATAAAATTCAAATAATAGCTGGTGGTTATATTAACAAAGTAGAAGATGCATTAAATGAATTTATAGATAAAAAGATATATAATATGCCAATTGAGTTAAAATTAGAGTGAGTAAAAAACGTAGAGAAAAACTCTAGTGCCGTGGATAAAATACTAAAAAATAATGATAAAGCATTTAAAGAAGCTTTAAATATCATTTTTGGTAAAAAGAGAGAATACACACAATTTGATTTATCAAAATATAGCGAAATGTTTGGAGGAAAATAAAATGAGTATGACAGCTGAAGAAATCTTGGTTAATTGCGAGAAGCAATTTGCTTTCATAAAAAGAGATATTGATGCTTTAATAAAGTACATTAAAGAATTAATAGGTCATTGTGAACAAATAGATAACTCTGGTTTTTACAAAAACCAAATACAAGAATTATTAAATAAACTAACTAAAGAACAAGAAGATTTAGCTCAAAATACTTATGAAAGAGAATTGTCTTCCGATACACATGTCGCTATCGAAACATATCATGAAATACAAAGATATGCAGAGAGAAAGAGAGACTCAATTGCTGAATTTAAAGCACAGGTTTTTAGTTTCAAAAAGGATGTTCTTGCAAAAGAACAAGAAAATATTTTAAAAGCATTAGATAAAAACCTATTTGAAGATTTGGAAAACTTAAAGAATTCTTTAATAGAAAAATATGAAGATGATGAAGACAAACTTTATATAAAAAAAATGTTTGATGAAAATAAACACATATTGATCAATAAAAAAGGTAATGAAATCTATGAATTTGTTTTAGAAGAACTTAAAAATAGAAAAGCCTCAAACAGTGTAATTGCAAAAGAAATCGTCTCGGGTTCAATTGATTTATATAGCGAAGATAAAGATTTAGTTGAAGCAATAAGAGGTGAAGCTAAAAACTTTATGGGCTCAAAAGACTCTAATAATTTTCAAGAAACTATGAAGAACTATTTTGTTAACTCTTCAAAAATAGCAGAACAAGAAGCTGTTAGAAAAGATAATGTTATTAAAATAGTTAATGCTATTAGAGAAGTTGGTTATATTGTTAATGAAGACAATATAAGAAAAGTTGAAGAAAAAAATATGATACTTATCCATGGAGAAAAACCAAGTGGAGAAACAGCTGACTTTGCTGTAAAATTAGATGGAAGTTTTATTTATAACTGAGAAGGATTTGATGGGCACGAACATGATGCTGATGCACAAGCCTTTTTAAGTAAATTGAAAGAATTTAACTTGCATTCAAGTGACGAATTCAATAAACAATATAGAGAGCCAAAGTACATTGCTAAAAATAAACAAATGTTTAAAAATAAAAATAGCAATTCAAACTCAAACAAGTAGGTGGAAATATGAGTGTAAAAAGAGAATTAAGTCAATTAAAAAATTTAATAGGAATTAAAAAAGCAATAATAATCGAAGGTAACATTGATGATATTTATGAATTTGAAGGTAAGTACATAAATATTCATGAAATAATTATGAATATTTTTGAAGAAAAAAAGTACTCAGATAAATTTATTTTTGATCAAAACTCAGGTTTAAAAGGTAAGAAAATTTCCAATCTTATTTTAACGTCTGCCGATCAAGGACAAGGTGAATCTGCTGCAAGTGAATTTGATGAGTTATTTGGTGGCGGAAGCAATGATAAACCAGAAAGAAAAGATGAATTAAAATTAAAGAAACCAATTGATTTTTTTGCGATTTTAAATAAAAATATTAACAGAGAAGATGAAAGAAAAATAGGTTTTGTTGCTGATTACACAAACTTTGTTTTTAGTGATCAAGGATTAGACATTGATGATAGAGCTGTTCTTACGGAATTTTCTAAAACATTAAAGGAATCTGAATTTTCAATTGCAAAAATTGATGAACTAACAAGTTGTATAATTTTCTTAACTAAAAAAATTAATCAACTACCACCAAGTTTATATTTAGATAATCCTGAAATAATAATTTCCACTTTACCAAAACCAAGTAGAGAAGAAAGGAAAGAATTCCTATCAACAATTAAATCAAGAATTCAAGTTACAGATATTTCAACAGAATTTAATAATATTGTTGATGCAACTGAGGGATGAACGTTAAAAGAACTTTCACACTTTGCTAAATTTAGTTGTAATTTTGAAACTCCAATAACTTTTACAAAAATGTTTAATATTTACAATTATGGAGAAAAAACTTCTCCATGAGAAGAGTTAAGTTATGAAAAAATGTTAACAATAAAAGACTACTTAGCTTCAAAGGTTATCGGACAAGATGAAGCTGTTGAAAAAGTTGCCAAAGTAATTTATAAAGCTTATACAGGATTAACTGGTATAACTTATTCTTCAAAAAGAAGTAAACCAAAAGGAACTCTATTTTTTGTTGGACCAACAGGTACTGGTAAAACTGAACTTGCAAAAGCAATAACAACTTTCTTGTTTAATGATGAAGCAAATTTAATTAGATTTGACATGTCTGAGTATGGACAAGACAATGCAGATCAAAAATTAATAGGAGCACCTCCTGGTTATGTTGGATTTGAAGGTGGAGGACAACTAACAAATTCTGTTAAAGAAAAACCTTTCTCTGTAATCTTGTTTGATGAAATTGAAAAAGCTAGTCCAAAAATATTTGATAAGTTTTTACAAATACTAGAAGATGGTAGACTTACTGACAACACAGGTCAAACTGTAAGTTTTAGTGAGTCATTCATCATATTCACTTCAAACATTGGAGCAGCTGATGTAAATCCAAACCAAAGTACTGAAGATGTTCACAATGAATTTATAAAAAAAGTTCAAGAACACTTTACAAATGAATTAAATAGACCAGAACTTTTAGGAAGATTTGGAAACAACATTGTTCCATTTAACTTTATTAAAGATTTAAGTTTAAAATCAAAAATTATTCGTCAAAAAGTAAAACCAATTCAAATAGCTATATATGAAAAATATAAAGCTGAATTACATATTGATTTAAATGATCAAAATTTAATTGCGATAATGCTAAAAAATGCAGATGAAAGACGTGGTGGGCGTGATGTTCTTAACTCACTAGAAACTAATCTTGTTGACCCGCTTTCAGAATTTATTTTTGAAAACTTACAAAATATAAAACCAGGAACTAAAATTTTAACTTCATCTGGTGAAGGAAAAATAAACTTTTCAATAAATGGCTAATTTGAATATTGGTAAATTTTTAATGAATAGTGAAATTGAGGGCCCTGGAACTAGGTTTGTAATTTGGTTTCAAGGATGTAATATAGGATGTAATGGTTGTTCTAATCAAGAGTTGCTTTCTTTTCAAAAGAAAATGTTCATGCCTAATGATTATATTTATGAAAAAATATTAGAAGCTAAACAATTGTTTGATATTGAAGGGGTTACATTAATTGGTGGAGAGCCATTTTTGCAACCAGATGGTTTAAAAGAACTTGTTATTTGATGTCAAAAAAATAACTTAACAGTAATTTGTTTTACTGGGTACATTTACGAAAAAATATTGGATGAATATAAAGAAATATTAGAAAATATTGATATATTAATTGATGGACCATTCATCATGAAAATGTTGGATAAGAACAGAAGATTAATAGGAAGCAAAAATCAAAGAGTTATAAAAATAACTGATAGATATAAAGATTGTGATTATTTTGAACAGCCACACTCTGAAGCGGAAATTCAAATTTACAATAATAGAATTTCAATAAATGGAGATGGTGTAATCTTTGATGATGAAAATGGTCAGTTTAATTTCAAATTAAAATAGGAGACTTAAATGAACTTTTTAACTAAGAGTATGCTAGATTTTTGATCCAATTTTCCTTTTTAGAATTTAATGAAAGGAAAATAAGATGAAAGATAACAAAAAAAGAATAAGCTTTGACATCACAATAACAGCAATGCTTTTATCTGTGGGGGCTTGTCTAAAATTAATTTTTCCAGTACAACTAGGAATTGATTTAACTTTCCTTGTAATAATAATTACAGGATTGTTCTTTAAAACTAAAATATCATTAATATCTACAATTGGTATTGCTGGTTTAAGTTTTATTATAATTTCCGATCCATTGTATTGGGCAGCAACTAGTTCTATGTATTTAATATTTAATATTTTTATAGTTCTTCTTAAGAAAGTTATTTTAAGAAATAGATCAATAGTTTATATATCAACTCCATTTTTTGGCTTGATGATAACAACTCTATACCTTTTGATTTCGATTGTAGTTTACGGAAGAACTGAAGGCTATGCTCTCTATTTATTACATTTACATGAAGCTTATGTAATTTTCTTTATGTATTGCTTTTTAATACCAATTGTTTTAAAACAAATATTAAAGTTTATGATAAGGATGGAAGAAAAGCATCCAAGTGTTTTTAATAATAAGTTTAAAGAGTATATAGTAGAAAGTGAACTTGATATGAAAAATTTTAGTGATAAAAAAAATAATTATAATATCCAAATAACTTCAATGGTACTTTCTCTAATGCTTTTAATTTCTTATTTCAGTTATGTTCCATATGCAATGGTTATAAAATTGGATAATATAAATTACCTTTCAGCTATTATTATTGTTCCTACACTTATGTTATTTGTGACACCGGGATGAATGAAGTTGGCAAAAAAAATTGGAAATCAAAATCTGCTAAGAATAAACTCTATTGGAGTTTTATTTGCTTTGATATTTACATTTAGTTCTTTTGCAACAAATAAAAATGCTATGACAATAGGTTTTTTATTTACGGGATTGGTACTATTTGGAATTTTTATAGCAGGATTTTTACCAATAAATATAGAGTCTATAAAAAGCTATGAAAAAAGAAATAATTTAAAAAATAAAACATCAAAATATAATTCATTATTTGGATTTGTCCTTTTACCATTACCATTTCTTTTAAATTATTTTGTAGGTAATGTTTATGTTCTTGCTTTTTTTATGGTTTTTGGGATTACAATAGTTTTGTTGATTTCAATGAATAAAAATATAATGTCAGAAGGAAATGTTCTTGATATTCAAAAAGGATTATTTGCAAAATTAAAAAATAATAAAAAATTCTTTTCAGAAGTCTTTATACAAAATTACTTTATTGGTTTTTTTAAATTTTTAGATTGATCACTTGTACTTTTCTATTTTATTTCTTTTACAAGTAATGGAATCGAAATAAATTGAACAGAGAATAAATTATTAGTTTTACTATTTTTAATTTCTGGATTTATATTGAAATACATTGCTCAAGCAATTTTTAGTAACATTAAATTTAAAAATACTAATGTAAACAGAATAGCGATGGCAACAACAATATTTTCTGTGATTTTATTTATTGCTTTCTTAACTTCCAATTTATTTATGCATTATGAAAGTGTAAATTATGTTTACTATTCTATAGTTACTTTGTTAATGTTTGTGTTTGGAACATCGTATGCTTTAATAGAAAAAACTAAAGCTCAAAGATTTAGAACTATGGTTGGCGATGAAGAGTTTCCGCTTGCAATGATAATTGATCATGTGATGGGGAATGCATTCTTTTCTTTGATAATAGCTGTTACGTTCTTTACAACCATATTATTAACAAAGACATCATTATTAGGATTAATAATACTGATGTCAATATTTGCAGTAATAGCAATAATTTTATTGATTATTAATGTATCTATAAAAAATAAAAAAGAGAACTAAAGGTTCTCTTTTTCTTTATATAAAGTAAAAGTATTTTGCAACAAACAAGCTATTGTCATTGGACCAACCCCCCCAGGAACTGGTGTTATATGTTTAACTTCTTCCAATACATTATCAAAATCAACATCTCCACAGTATTTTCCATCCACAAAATTTGCACCAACATCTATAATTGTCATATTGTTGTTTACAAATTCTTTTGTTATTAGATTTGCAACACCTGCCGCACTTATTAATATGTCTGCCTCTTTACAAATGTCTTTTAAATTTTTTGTCTTTGTATTACAAATAGTAACTGTTGCAGATTTATTTATTAACATGTTTGCAAGAGGTTTTCCTACAATATTGCTTCTCCCAACAATAACAACATTAGCTCCAATTAGATCAATTTTTTTTCATTCTAGTAACTTAAGAATACCATAAGGTGTTGCTGGGAATATTTTTGAATTATTTAGCATTACGTTTCCGAGTGTTTGAGGATTAAAACCATCAGCATCCTTACCTGCAGGAATTAAATCTATAATTAATTGTTCTTCAATGTGTTTTGGTAGAGGTAATTGAACTATTATCCCATCAACCTCGTTATCATCAATTATTTTTATTATTTCATTCTCTAATTTTTTTTGTGATATCTCTTCTTCAAATTTTTTAAGTTCACCAATAATCCCGACTTTAGCACAAGCATTTAATTTATTTTTAATGTATTTATTGCTTGCTGGGTTATCTCCAACTTGTAATATAACTAATTTTGGTTTTCTTTTTCCCTCTAATTGATTTATACTAATTTTGAGGTTAGTATTTAATTCTTGAGCAAATTGTTTTCCATCAATAATTTTGTTCATATTTTAAATCCTTTCTTGAGAGATATTCTAAAGGTGATTATAATGGAAAAAATATTAAAAGCATTAGATATGCTAAAAATTGATAAAAATGACTATGAATTCTATGGAAAAAACATAGTTAAAATAGACTATGAAAAATATATGAATAATAATAAAGGGAAATTGATTTTAATGACTTCAATTAACCCAACTCCAGCTGGTGAAGGAAAAACCACTACAGCAATAGGGTTAGCAGATGGTTTAAATTATATTAATAAAAAGACTGTTTTGGCTTTAAGAGAGCCTAGTTTAGGACCTGTATTTGGAAGAAAGGGAACTGCAACTGGTGGTGGAGAAAGTGAAGTTATACCTATGGATGATATTAATTTGCACTTTACAGGAGATTTTCATGCAATAACAACTGCTAATAATTTAATTTCTGCTCAAATAGATTCTGAAATTTATTGAAATACAGATATAAAAATAGATCCTAATAATGTTGTTTGAAAAAGATGTTTAGATTTAAATGATAGAGCTTTAAGAAAAGCTGAAATAAAAATAAGTTCTAAAATTTCGAGAACCGAAGAATTTACAATAACTGCAGCAAGTAATATGATGACAATATTGAGTCTTTCAAAAAGTATAAATGACTTGAGAGAAAGACTTGATAATTCTCTTATTGCTTATAACAAAGAAGGAAAAGAAATTTATTTAAAAGAACTTAAAATTACAGGTTCCCTAATGGCTATTTTAAAAAATGCAATTAAACCTAATTTAGTTTTGACAAAATATGATACACCAACACTTATTCATTGTGGCCCATTTGCAAATATAGCAACCGGAACAAATTCAATAATTTCAACAAATCTTGGCTTGAGTTTGGGAGATTATTGCATTGTTGAATCTGGTTTTGGAAGTGATTTGGGTTTTGAAAAGTATATTAATGTAGTAAATCAAGACAACGATCTAATTCCTGATTGTACAGTAATGGTTGTTACTTTAAGGGCTCTTAACTTACACAATGATTTTGAAAATAAATTTGATCATTTAGAAAAACATTTAAAGCATATTACTCAATACAATCTTAATTTAGTTGTTGCAATTAACTTCATTGAAGGTGATGATGAAAAACAACTTAGCACTTTAAAAGAATGATTAGATAAAAATAACTATGAATGAGAAATGAATGAAGCCTACACCAAGGGTGCTTCTGGTGCTGAAAAATTAGCAATAAAAGTATCTGAAATTTGTGAAAAACAACAAACTTTTAAAAAACTTATAGATTCAAACGAAACTATAGAAGAAAAAATTTCTAAAGTAATTAAAAATTTCTACTATTTAAATGATTTTAAAATAAGTGAAAAAGCACAAATGAAGATTAAAGAAATTAGTAAAACTATGTATTCAAATCTTCCAATTTGTATGGTCAAATCCTCAAACTCAATTGATGGAAATGACGCAAATGAAAATAATTATGAAATGATAATTAAAGATATAAATGTAAATACCGGAGCTAAATTCATATTAGCATACACAAATAATGTTATGAGTATGCCTGGGTTAAATAAAGACCCAAATTCAAAAGACATAGATCTTGAAAGTGGTAAAGTTACAGGATTGAAATAAACGGAACTGTTTCCGTTTTTTCTTTTGCTTTATTAATTGTTGTTTTTCTTTATAATATATTATGAATATGCAAAAAATATTATATTTTTTTTCTTTTGAAAAGGTGGTGTCGAAATGTTTTTAAGAATAAATGGTGATATAAACTACTATTTAAAAAGATCTAGTTTTATAAAATATTTTGATGAGAATAACCTTTCTAAAAAATCAAAATGATATATTAGAAAAATCGAAAGAAAGGTTAATGATAAAAACACCTTTACATACTTTAAATATTGAATACTATGAAGATGAATTAACATAAACTTTAAATTATCAGAGAATTTTATAATTAAACTTAATAAAAATATAATCAAACTTAATTTAAACTTAAATTCCAAAGAAGAAAGATTTATTAGGGATTTGGAAGAATTGGTTTTTAACTCTTGAAGACCATTAAAACAATTACCAGTTAAATTCGAACTAGAAAAAAGAGAAAAAATAAATTTAATTCAAACTAACGTTAATGTTCATAAATACAATCCAGAAAAAGAGGAAAATAAAATTAACTTAATTGGTAAATTTGATTGCTACTTTTCTAACCAAAACATGTATTTAACAGATAATAATCAGAAAGTAAAGAAAGTTATCAAAAATGAAGATGTGACAGAAGCTTATATAGAAACTTTTGGTGTTGTTGTTGTTACAAAAAAACAAAAGTATTTATTTAGAGCTAAAAATAGACTTCTAACTTATGTTTTATTGCAAAGAATGGTTCCGAGAGTTGGACCGAGTTTAGAAAAAAAAGATAAGCTTTATAACTATTTTGATTTTTGGAACAAATTAATATCAAAAATTAGTTAATATATTTATGTTAGGAGAAAAAGATATGAAGATAATTAGAGTAAAAGATAACAAAGAAGCTGGTGAAATAGTAAGTGATATTCTTTTAGAAGAGGTTAAAGCAAATTCTAAAGTAGTTTTGGGTTTAGCTACAGGTAGTTCACCAATAAGCACTTATGAAAACATTATTTTGAAAACAAAGGATCAAAAAATTGATTGAAGTGGAGTTACTACTTTTAATCTTGATGAATATAAAGGGCTTGAATCAGATCATATTCAATCATATAGATATTTTATGAATGAAAAATTATTTAATCACATCAACATTTTGAAAGAAAATACATATATTCCAAGTGGATTAATAAATTCTGACGAAGAAGCTAAAAAATATGATAAATTAATTAAAGAAAAAGGTGGAATTGATTTGCAACTTCTAGGTTTGGGAATCAATGGACACGTTGGTTTTAATGAGCCAGGTAGTGACTTTGAAGGTCTAACATCAATTGTTGATTTAACAAAATCAACAATTGAGGCAAACTCAAGATTTTTTGAAAATCAAGATGAAGTACCCACACAAGCCATTTCAATGGGTTTAAAATCAATTATGAGTACGGGTAAAATTGTTTTAATTGCAACTGGTGAATCAAAAGCTGAAGCCGTAAAACATTTAGTAGAAGGTCCCATTTCTATAGAATGACCTTGTTCTATTTTGTTAAATCATCAAAATGTAACAATAGTTATTGATGAAGGGGCAGCTAAATTACTAAAATAAAATTAAAACAAAGGATTTAAAAAAATGAAAAAATGATATTCAAGAAAAATTATGTTTAAATTGGCTTTTTTTGTACCTGTTATTTCAGTGGCAATTCTGGCCCCATTAAATGTTGTTTCTTGCGGTAATCAAGTAACAATAAGCAAAAACGATAGATATGATAGACCTATAAATTGATATAGTCCTTATAATACTGTTAATGGAAGTTCGAATGCATTTGCAAATGATAATTGCTCTATCTTGTGAGATGAAGAACAACAATTATTTTATAGTTGAATGCTTTTTAGAGATAATAAGGGATTTCCTTCTGGGTGAGTTGAAATGACATCTCCAGATCTAAATAATTGAACACAAGGTAAATACAGAATAAAACAAGGAAGAGAATTCGATACTTTAAATGGAAAAGGTAAAACCTCAGCTTTGGGCGGGTCTGTTTGAGTTGATACAAAAGGCGATTTTTTTGAAAAAGGAGATGTTGTTTTTGTATTATCAATGCAACCTTCAAAAATACTTATAAAAAATGATTCTGATTACATTGGTTCTAAAGCGACTTTATCATCAAACTATACAACAAGTGAAAGTGGTATTGCATATTTTGTATCTCACGGTCTTGGTCAAGAATTTTATACATCTGGAGTTTTATCTAAGGATTGTTTAAATAATGACGGATCAATGAACTGAAGAGATACTGCTCTTTTTGAAACTGATGATGGACTTTATTTTGCAATTTCGGCAAATAATAGATTAGAGTTTTGAAAAATAAATCATTTTGATAATAAAAAGGCAAAAAATGAACCAAAAATTACAAAAGTAAGCGAAATGTTTGTTAGAAATATTGGTGTTGAAGTTCCAAATGTTGTGAGAATGGGAGAAAATCTTTGGTATATATCTGCTTCTGTTCAAGATAACCCATTTGGAGGACCGTTCCAGTCTGGTTGATGATCTTTATGTGAATGAGACAAAGAAAAAGGTTTTGTACATGTTAAGAAAAGTGAAAATGGAGATTATGTTAGAATTCCAGAAGAAGATTTACAAAGCGTAGCTGCTGCAAAAGAAGTTCAAAAAGAACAACCCAACAACAAAGTTATTGAATGAAGCAAAAGTAGTAAATATAGCCATTTAATAAACCCTTGAACAGCAAATGAATATGGAACAGAAGGTTATGCTCAAAGAGTTGTTAACCCTTATCAAACTCAAGAAACTATCCAAAATGCAAAGAATCCCAACAAAAAAAGTTATGCTAAGTTTGCAATA
Organism: Spiroplasma monobiae MQ-1; assembly: GCF_002865545.1. NCBI lineage: Bacteria > Bacillati > Mycoplasmatota > Mollicutes > Entomoplasmatales > Spiroplasmataceae > Spiroplasma > Spiroplasma monobiae. Next base: position 178,659 of record NZ_CP025543.1, read on the forward strand.
GCTCGTTCTATGACTTCTAACTGAGCATATGATACAGATATTTGATCTTGAAAAGGTGGTTCTTATGGTAGTGAAAAAATAGAGTTTAATGAAAAAGGCGAATTAGAGTTTTCACCATATGATAAGATAGCTGGATTTTCAGATAATGGAACAGCGGTTTACCATTTAAAAGGCAGTGACCTTAATGACGGTTATAACTTAAAATTTAATGGTCAAAATTTTACTTTTAAATTAAGTGATAATGTAATTTCTTGAAAAAATGAAATTAAAACAGGACTCAAAAAATGAACAGAAAAGGGTGGTCCTGCGAATGAAGATGATGAAATTATTATTGTTTGAAATAAGTGCACACTAACTTTCTACAACAAGACAAAAAACTGAAATGCCCACTTTATGTTACCTCAAGGAACAACTCATGAAGCTAAAGAAGGTGCAAAATCAATAGTCTAAAAATCTCTAAAGGGGATTTTTTATTTTATAAATTAGCAATATTATAATATGGTGTAAAATCATAAAGTAAAACACTAAAGGAGTATATAAATAATGAGAAAACAAATTATTGTAGGGAACTGAAAAATGTTCAAAACAAATTCAGAAGCTATTGAATTCATTAAATCAGTAGATTCAAAAGTAAAAGCAGACGAAAACATTATCGCTGGTATTGCTGTACCTTCAATTATGTTAAGTGACGTACAAAAAGTAGCTAAAAACATAGTTATTTCAGCACAAAACTGTTATTTTGAAAAAGAAGGAGCATTTACTGGTGAAATATCAGTTCCAATGTTACAAGATTTAAACGTTAAATATGCTGTAATTGGTCACTCAGAAAGAAGAGATATTTTCGGAGAAACTGATGAAATGATTAATAATAAGGCAAAAGCTTTATTGTCATCAAACATCACACCAATTTTATGTTGTGGAGAAAGCTTAGAAACATACGAAGCTGGAAAAACAATCGAATGAGTTAAAGCTCAAATCACTAAAGACTTTGCAGGAATTTCTGCAGAAGATGCAAAAAAAGTTGTAATAGCATACGAACCAATCTGAGCAATCGGTACTGGAAAAGTTGCAACACCTGAAATTGCACAAAATGTATGTAAAGAAATTAGAGATATTATAAAAGATATCTATAATGAAGAAGTAGCTAATGAAGTATTAATTCAATATGGTGGAAGTGTTAAACCAGAAAATATTAAAGATATTTTAGATCAAGCAGATATTGATGGTGCACTAGTTGGTGGAGCTTCATTAATTGAAGATTCATACCTAGGATTAGTAAACTACAAAGGTTAATTTTTTAATAAATGAAATATAAAATTTTAGCATTAGATATGGATGGAACTACTTTCAAACAATTAGACGATATAGTAATGGAGAATGTCGAACCTATCAATCAAGCTATCAATCACGGAACAAAAGTTGTATTTGTAACAGGAAGACCTGTTCACACAAAACTGAACAGACTTGAGTTATTTGATTTCTCAAATGACGGTGCAATTTTTGCTGCATTTAATGGAGCTCTTATTTATGATTTAAAAAATAAGCAAGCAATTGATGCTAATCCAATAGACAAAGAAACTGCTTTAAAAGCTTACGAACTTTTAAAGACAGATAAAGTTTTTAAAGATGTAGAACTTTGATTCTATACAGTTGATGATACACTAAGTTATATTAGTAAACCATTAACAGAAGCAAAATTCCTAGGACATGAAACAAATTTCTTTGACTATGAACCGGTGTTATTTACAAATGAAAAGAAAATGTTTGATTGTCATAAAATACTTGCAATGAACACTAATCAAGAGTTTGTGGATAAATTAAGAGAACTTGGACTAGAAGTTTCTTGAACTCAAGGATCATATTCTGGCGAAGTTACAAAAAAAGGCATTAATAAAAAATATGCCTTAGAATTTTTATCAAAAAAATTCTCAATTGATAAAGAAGAAATTTTAGCTATGGGTGATGGTGCAAATGATGCTCCTATGTTTGAATACGCAGGATTGTCAATAGCTCCGGCAAATGCTCATGATGAAATTAAAGCACAAGCAAAAGAAGTTTCTGAATATACAAATTTGGAAGGTGCTGTTGCTAAAGCAATTAATAAATATATATTAGGAGAATAAATATGAAAACTAAAAAACCAGTAGTATTAGCTATATTAGATGGTTGAGGATTAGCAGAACCAGGAAAAGGTAATGCAGTTCTTGAAGCAAATATGGAATTTGTGGAAAGTCTTAAAAAAGAATATCCTTGAGCTCCTTCACACGCAAGTGGAGAATGAGTTGGATTACCTGAAGGACAAATGGGAAACTCAGAAGTCGGTCACATCCACTTAGGGGCAGGAAGAATTAAATATGAATCATTATCATTAATCAACAAAGCAATTTCTGATAATAAATTTGATTCAAATGAAGAAATTCAAAAAGCAATTAAAAATTCATTAGATAAAAATAGTGCATTCCACATTATGGGATTATTCTCAGATGGTGGTGTTCACTCTCATATGAAACATATGTTTGCAACATACGAAGCAGCAGCTAAAGCTGGTGTTAAAGAAATTTACTTACATTTATTTACAGATGGAAGAGATACAAAACCAACTGTTGCATTAAATTATTTAAAAGAATTAAATGAACTATTTGCTAAATACGGTGTTGGTCAAGTAGGATCAATTTCAGGAAGATTCTTTTCAATGGATAGAGACAAAAGAATGGAAAGAGTTGCTGATGGATATAAATCAATGGTTGATAGAAACTGTGAAAATTCATTTACAGATCCAGCAACTTACATACAAGCTCAATACGACTTAGGAAAAGATGATGAAGGTATATTACCTGCATACAATTCAAGTTGTGAAAATGGTTACATTAAGGAAAATGATACAGTAGTATTTGCAAACTTTAGACCAGATAGAGCAATCCAAATGGCAAGCACATTTACAAACAATGATTATGCTGCTTGAAGTGATTCGTCATTTGATGGATTAACATTCTTAGGGGATAAAATTTACTTCCTATGTATGATGGAATACTCAGATTCAGTTAAATCAAAAAACATTGCTTTTAAAGCTATTGAGGTTGTAAATGGTTTGGGTGAATGATTGAGCAAAAAAGGTTACAAACAATTGAGAATTGCTGAAACTGAAAAAATTGCTCACGTTACTTTCTTCTTTGATGGAGGAAAAGACTACTTCAAAAATGGTCTAGCAACTCCTGAAGAAATTAAACTTGATGGAGCAGCAATTGATTTAATTGCTTCGCCAAAAGTTGCAACTTATGACTTAAAACCAGAAATGTCAGCTGTAGAAATTACAGATAAACTAGTTGAAAGAATAAATTCAGAAGAATTTGATTTAATAGTTTTAAACTATGCTAACTGTGACATGGTTGGACACACTGGTGTATTAGATGCTGCAATTCAAGGTGTAAAAACTTTAGATGCACAACTAAAAAGAGTTTATGAAGCTTGTGAAGAACATGGAGCCACAATGATTATTACAGCAGACCACGGTAATGCTGAAGTTATGATTGATGCAGAAGGTGGGCCAAACAAGAAACATACAAGTCAACCAGTACCAATTATTATTACTGATAAATCAATTAAAATAAGATCAAAAGATGCTGCAATCGCTGATGTGGCACCAACAATTTGTGAAATTTTAGGAGTAGAAATTCCAGAAGAAATGACACAACCTTCATTAATTGAAAAATAAAATAAAAATACCTTCTAAATATTAGAAGGTATTTTTTTTCTATTATATTTATTTTCTAAAATAATAGGAATTGCCATTAGTAGTGATATTGCATAAATTTGTAAAATGAATAGTCCAGAGAAAATTGAAGAAAGAAATTCCATTGTTGGATTTTCATATTTACCTCTAATCTTTAAAATTGTATAAATTATTGTCATGATGTTTGAGATCAACACAATTAAATATAATAAAGGATATACAAAATAATATAAAACTGGAATTTTCTCTTTAAAGTCATAGTTATCAAAAATAGTTAATTTTCAAATAGCTAAAGATATTAAAAGAAAACTTATAATAATTTTCATTATAGAAAACACAATTTCACACTTAGATAATTTAAATTGAATTTTCTTAATTTCTTTTTTATTCTCTTTAATAAATAAATTATTTACTCAAATCATCAAATACTGACAAGCTGTAATCAATAATAAACAACCAATAGAACCAAGTATCAATAACTCTAACCCATTTTTTTCCACCAAAGGATTAAAGAAAAAGTATGGTGTTGAAAGTTCACCTATTCCAAGATTTCTAACTCATTGATAGTCGTTATCTATAAGCCATTGTAATTCTTTTTCAGGAATATTTTCTAGGTAATGATCTGCTCCAATGCTTTTCATTATTAAAAATCTTATCATTACAAAAAATAAATAAAATAATGGATATATTCAACCTATCAGTAAATCTCTTTTATATCAATTTTTTATATCAATCTTTTCTTTTTTAACAGCAATTATATAATAACTAATTGCGATAATGTAAGTTACAAGGTGCGTGGTGACTGTGATAAATCATTTCATAAAACTATCATAAACATTCGCATAAGAAACTAATGGATTAGTTTCTATATCTTGATTTGATAATGTAGCTGATAGTGCCGATCAAAATAAAGTCATTGTAAGAGTAAAATAAGCTAAAAAATTAATTCAAGCTACTTTACCTGGCTTTCAAATTCCTCACTTACCATCCAATGCCACAAATAGAAAAAATATAATAAACATTCAATTAGTTTGGGTTGTTCAAAAAGACATATCTGCAAATATTTTATCCACAGCACCAAAAACATGGTATCTTGGTGCTGGATTCAATTGAGCCATAGTTGCAGATAGAGCTAAAAAACCCAAAAAATAAATAAAAAATAAATATCAAACTATTATTTTCAACTTTTTATTCATATTGACCCCTTAATTTAAATTTATTTTATTATCAATTAAATAAAGAAAAAAAGCAATTAATATGATTACCAACCGTTATTAACTACTTTTCTATCTTTTATTATTTTTTCAATATTAACAACTGCTTGCATTGATTCATAAACACTTGAAACTAAGTTTCTAATTTTTGTATCATAAACACAACAATCTCCAGCTGCAAATATACCTTTTACAGAAGTTTCCATTTTGCTATCCACTTCAAATCTATTTAATTTGTTTATTTTCAAATCTAAGTTTTCAAATTTTTCTTTTTCTATTGTTGATCCGAACTGAACAATTACTGAGTCAAATTCTAACTCCAATTCCTCATTTGATTCCACGCCCACAATTTTTAATTTTTTGGCTAATTCTCCATCTTCTTGAGTTATTTCAACAAAGTTATAACAAGTTAAAAAATTAGCATTATTATTTTTTGCTTCTTCTATGCTTGCTGGTTTTGCTCTAAACTCTTCTCTTCTATGAATTATAGAAACAGATTTTGCAATTCCATTTAATTCATTTGCTCAATCAAGTGATGAATCCCCGCCACCAAATATCAATACATTTTGGTCTTTAAATGCTTTTATGTTTGTTACTGAATAAAATATATTTTCATATAATTTATCAACTAATTGAATCGGTTTAAAAATACCCATTCCGTCTGTAAACAATATTCTTTTGTATTGTTGTATTTTTTTATTTGAAAATTTAACTTCAAATCAATTTATATCATTTTCATTTTCTGGCTTTATTATTTTTATACCGGTCACATAAGTATTATATGAAACTAAAATATCATCAGTTTCTTTTTTGATAGATTCATACATCATATCCATTGCTTCTTGTCCTTGTATTTTGGAAATTGCAGGAAAATTATATATATATTTTTCTGGATAATAAGTTGTAACTTGACCACCATATGTTTCTCTAGATTCAACAACATCACCATTTAATTTTAAATCTGCTGCCATTTTTCAAGCATATAAACCAGCTGCCCCACATCCAATAATCAAAATATCTTTAACCATAATTGCCTCCAAAATAATGCAAAATCATTATATCATATATACATAAGTGAAAAGGGGTAATGCCAGATGAGATTTGAAATTTCTAATATAGAAGAATTAGATATAATAAGTGAGCATTTAATAAACTATTTAAAAGGTAATGTTTGTTTAATTCTTGATGGACAAATGGGTGCTGGGAAAACTACTTTTACAAAGAACTTATTGAAAAAAGTTGGTGTTAAAGAAATTGTCACTTCTCCAACTTTTAACATTATGAATCAATACAAATTACACGACCTAAATATTAATCACATTGATGCCTATAGATTAACAAACGAAGAAGATGAACAAATGTATTTAGAACAAATGATAGATTCATTTAATATTGTTGAATGAAGTAAAAACTTGGCCATAAAATATGAAAATTACTTTAAAGTTATAAAATTAAAAATTGAAGTAATTGATGAAAATATAAGAGTTTTTAATTTAGAAGGAGTTAACTAAAATGAATTTATTTTTAGACACAAGCAATAATAAGTTAATATTGATTTTAGAAAATAACAATGAAATAGTGGACAGTCTATTTTTAGACAACCAACTAAGAATAAGTGATATAGCTCTAGATGAATTACAAAAGTTTTTAAGCAAAAACAATATAACTATCCATGAAGTAGAAAATCTTTATGCAACAAAAGGACCTGGTAGCTATACAGGGGTCAGGGTTGCAATAACAATAATAAAAACATTGAAAACTATAAATAATAGTTTTAAAGTTTATTTGATTTCTTCATTGGCATTCCAATCTTCAAATAAAAAAGCAATAAGTATACTCGATGCAAAAGGTGGAAAAATTTATTTAGGAATATATAAAAAAGGACAAAATATAATTGAAGATCAATTGATACCTTCGGAATATTTGGTGGATTTTCAAAATCAATTTTTTGATCACGAACTGATTAAGGATTATAGTGAAGTTGATTTTGAAAATGCATATTTAAATAATAAGAATAATTTTAAAGAAGTTACAAAAATTGAAGACATCAAACCATTGTATATAAAGCATTTTATTTAAGAAAGAGGTTTATGAATGAAAAATAATCTACAAGCAGGTAATCTGCCAACGTGAGCTTTAATATTATTAATAATATTATTCATATTAGGTTTGCTAGCTTCAATTTGGGGTATTGCTTCTGCTTTTGGTTTGAACAAAAATAAAATCAATTCAGATGATAAAGTCTTTAAAGGTAAAGAAATAATAAATTTTAAATCCGGATTTAAAAACAATCATGGAATATTTGCTCTTACGTTTTTGAATTATGATAAAAATGATTTTTTTATTCCAATCTTTATCTTTGAAACAAAGGACTTTTTAATGACTAGAGATGCTATTTTAAAAGAAATAGAAATGGAAGAAAAACAAATTATATTTGACTATATGAAAAACAAGGGATTGTCTTTAAAAGATGTTGCGTTTGTACAATTGGAAGATGAATTAAATGGGAGATTAGAATTTTGAATAAAAGAAACAAACTCTGATAGCAAGGGTTTTAATAGATAAAGTCAAAGTAAGGCTTTTTTTTGGAAAATTCTCCACAAATTTGACAAAAAAAAAAAAAAAAGGACTATAATAAAGGTGTGGAGGACGTTATATGGAACAAAATCAAATAATTGGATTGTCATTAATTTTAATAGGGTTATTGATAATGACTGTCTTTACTTGATTAATTTTTCGTTTAAAGAATGGATCAAAAAAAGAAATAAATTTTAAAGCAAACAATCAAGAAAGCCAAAGTATATGACAATTTACTAAAAAGAATTTTCCTGTATTTTTGGCGTTGTTTGGTTTGATAATGTCTGTAACTGGATTGATGATGATGTTCTAGTGTCTTCACAACTAGAAAGAGAGAATAGAGTTTATGAAAAATATTTCTTCAAAAACTGGAGAAAAGAAAGAAAATCAATTTATAAGCTATATGAAGAGGATGGGTCATGGAATAATGCCCACCCTTTCAAAACTAAGTAAAGCATTCTTATTACCTATTGCTTTGCTTCCTATTGCTGGTGTATTCTTGGGTGTTGGTTCAGCTATTGCTACCAACTCTGCAGATGCAAGTTTTGGGTTTTACTTTGGTAGTGTTTTAAACAAAATGGGTGATGTCTGTTTTGGTAACTTACCTGTATTATTTTGTATATCTGTTGCATTAGCGTATACAAAAGATTCTGGAATTGCAGCATTAACTGCTGTTGTTGGATTCTTGGTTATGAATGGTATGCAAGCTGCTTTATTACATACAACAAGCGTTGATCAAAGTACTGTTTGAGTACAATATTTGGGTCAAAACGATGAATTAAAATGAGCACAACTTTATACACAAAAAGGAGATAACTGAGTTATTGATTGGAATTCGCTTGGATTTAATTTACAAGATATAACACAATATGTTAGTGCTTCTAGTGAACAAGCGATATTGAGTGGAGATTTTATTTCTATTAATTCAAATTTAGAATTAATAGATGCTGCTGGTAGTGTTAAATATTCATTATTATGAATTAATAATATTCCTAATGGATTAATTACTTCAAATATTGGTGTTAACTCACTAAACACAGGGGTTTTTGCTGCTATATTTGTCGGAGCAATTGCAGCCAAATGTTACAATAAGTTTCATGACACACAGTTGCCTTCAGCAATTAGTTTCTTTTCAGGAACAAAACTTGTTCCAATTGTAACTTTTGTTGCGGTTATACCTTTATCATTTATATTTATGTTTTTGTGACCGTACATTGGTATTGGTCTTGCTGCATTCGGTAGGGTATCAGGTGAACTACCTGGAGGTTTAGATTCATTTATTTATGAAATTGCAGAACGTTCATTGGTTCCTTTTGGGTTGCATCACGTTTTCTATGCACCATTATGATGAACTAATGCTGGAGGATCAATAGCAGAGGCTTTCACTGGAGCAAATGATGCACAAAAAGAAGCTTTTGTTGCGGTTTGAATGTCTAATCACCAAGATATGTTTGGTGTTGTTGGTGTTAGTGAATCGGTTCATTGAACAGTTAACTTTGCTGCAATTCAGACATATATAAGTACTCAAAGAGTTGATTTATGACAATCAATGGGAGATCAAACAATGGCTTATTCAGTTATTGCGAACTCAAACATACTTAACTTTACAGACTTAGAAAAATTAGGTCTAAATATAGGAAGATTCCAATCTGGTAAATTTGGATTCATGTTAATAGGATTGCCTATGGCAGGACTTGCAATGTGATTGAATGTACCTAAAGAAAATAGAAAATCAGTTATGGGTATTTACTTCTCAGCTGCATTTACTTGTTTCTTGACAGGTATCACAGAACCAATTGAATATACATTCTTATTCTTAGCTCCATGATTATTCTATGGAGTACACATGCCTTTAGCATCAATTTCATTCTTATTGGCTGGTTTATTTAAAACTCACGTTTCAATGACAGTATCAGGAGGATTTATTGATTACATAGTATTTGGTATAATACCATTCTTTGGTTCAAATGCTATGAGTGCTAAATCATGTTTTGCAATTCTTGGAGTTGCAGTATTAATGGGTCCAGCCTACTTCTTCTCATTCTACTTCGCAGTAAAATATGGAAAAGTAATGGTGCCAGGACGTGATGGTTCATCTGATGTTCAATTAGCTACAAAAGCTGATTATAAAGAATCAAAAGGTCAAAACCTTGATGGATCAAAAAAAGAAACTTCTAGCAATTCCAATGAAGAAGCTAGAGTTGAAAAAGCTAGAAAAATTATTGAATTCCTTGGTGGAGAAGAAAACATCGAAGATGTTGATGCTTGTGCAAGTCGTTTACGTGTAACTGTAAAAGATGGAACAAAAGTTGATAAAGATGGAATAATCTCTTTAGGTGGAGCTGCGGGAGCCCTAATCAGAGGAAATAACGTTCAAGTTGTTTATGGTGGAGAACAAGAAGCTATAAAACCTAGAATTATAAAAATTCTTGGAGAACAACGAAAAGCAAAAAAAGCTAAATAATTTAAATTAAAAAAATGCTCTTAGGAGTGTTTTTTTATTCTTTTTCATTAAATGTATTGTTATTTAAAGCATTTTTTTTGCTATAATGAATTATGTGTATGGATTGATACTCAAGTTGGTGAAGAGGGCACCCTGCTAAGGTGTTAGGCCGGGCAACTGGCGCGAGAGTTCGAGTCTCTCTCAATCCGCCATTTAAGAAATGAAACCAAGATTGCAAAATCTTGGTTTTTTATTTGAATATGTAAATAATACCTATAAAATAATTAATGTAAGAGTATCTAAGAGGTGATATTAATGAACAAAAATGATATAACAAATGATTTAAGTGAAAATAAACCAAAAAAAGGATTTTTAAAGAAAATTTTTGCTGGTAAAGAAGGGCAAAAAAAAGTATTAAACATTGTAAAAACAAAGAAAATAAATAATCTTTATTTCTATACAGATGTAAGTAATGTTTTGCTTATTTTAGAACATGGAATAAGACTTATTAAGGATCAGAAACTTAGAAAAGATGAAGAATATGTTGTTTGAACGTATTTAGAAAACGAAAATTCAGTAGGGCTAGAGTTTGACAGCTCAACAAGAGCTCATTTTTGAAAATGAGCTAGTGAATCAAAAGTGGATATTGAAAAAATAACAGTAGTTGGTATTGACCCATCGGCATTAGCTAAATTAACAAAAAATGATTGAGCTATTGATGAAGTTAAAAACATAGTTTATATTTATGAAACTGTTCCTTTAGAAGCTATTGATTTTATAATGATTAAAGACAAAGCTAATTTAAAAAGAATTCAAACATATGTTGAGGCAAACGACATAGACATAGATGTATTTTATGGTGAAACAGGAAACGTTGATACTAAAAAGGAGAGAAAATAACAATGGCTAATAAAATGGAAAAAATAACATCAAGAGATGTTGATTTTAGTCAGTGATATACAGATGTTGTAAAAAATGCAGGGTTAATGGATTATGGACCAGTTAAAGGCACAATGATATTCAAACCTCATGGTTTTGCTATATGAGAACAAATTCAAAAATTTTTAGATCAAGAATTTAAAAAATTAGATGTTCAAAACGTTTATTTCCCTTTATTGATACCTGAAAAATTATTTTTAGCAGAAAAAGAACATGTTGAAGGATTTGCTCCAGAATTAGCAACTGTTACAAAGGTTGGTAATAAAGAACTTGGAGAAAACTTATTTATTAGACCAACAAGTGAAGTTATAATTGCTGATTTCTTGTCAAGAGAAATTAAATCTTATAGAGATTTACCAATTAAGTACAATCAATGAGCAAATGTTATGAGATGAGAAAAAACTACAAGGCCTTTTTTAAGAAGTAGTGAATTTTTATGACAAGAAGGTCATACTTTTCATGCCTCAAAACAAGAAGCTAAAGATATGACTTTGCAAATATTAGAAGTTTATAGTAGAGTAGCTAATGAAATTTTACTTTTACCAGTTATTACAGGAAGAAAAACTGAAAAAGAAAAGTTTGCAGGAGCAAAAGAAACCTATACTATTGAATCATTGATGTATGACGGTCAATCTCTTCAATCAGGAACAAGTCATTATTTTGGAGATAATTTTGCAAAAGCGTTTAATATCAAATTTCAAAACAAAGAACAAAAAGAAGAAAATGCCTATTCTTCGAGTTGGGGAGTTTCAACAAGATTGATTGGAGCTATAATAATGACTCATTCAGATGATTTTGGGTTGGTATTGCCAAGTAAAGTGGCTCCTGTTCAAATTTCTATAATTGCAATTAATGATTCAGAAGAAGTTATGAGTATTTCAAATGATCTTAAATCTAAATTATCTTCAAACTACAGAGTTGAATTAGATAAAACTGATAAATCATTTGGATTTAAAATATCTGAAGCAGAAATTAAAGGAGTTCCAATTAGAATTGAAATTGGACCAAGGGATTTAAAAGAAGGTGTAGTTACAATTTCTAGAAGAGATTTAAGAAATAAAGTTCAAGTTAAATTGGAAGAAATTGAAAATTATATCTCAAAAGAAATTATAGAGCATGATAAAAACTTATATAATAAAGCTCTTGAAAATAGAAATAGTAAAACTTTTAAAGCAAACACTTTAGAAGAATACAAAACAATTATTGAAAAAAATCCAGGATTTGTACTAGTTCCATTTTGTGGAGAAATTGAATGTGAAAATGAAGTTAAACAAAAAACATCTACTAACTCAAGATGTATTCCGGAAGGAATCGAACAAGTTAAATCAAAATGTTTTAACTGTAATAAAGATTCTCAATTAATGGTTTACTTTGCTAGGGCTTATTAATAAAAAAAGATGCTAATTAAGCATCTTTTTTTATCAATCTTTACCTACAATTAAATCTACAACTCTACTAAATTCATAGTTTTTTGATTCTGGTATTTTTCTCATTTTATAAGTAGCTATTAACTCATCAAATAAAGAAACAAAAGTTGCATCATCTATTCTATCAAAACTTGGTTTGATTTTGAAATAAACTCTTGAAAATGTGAAGATGGGATAGCGAACCATATAGTCCATCATTGCTCTTTTAACTTCTCTGTGTGAACTTTCTTCTTCTTGAAGCATTTCTCTTTTTATTTCAACAAATAAATCATTTGCTGCTTGGAAAGTTTTAATGTTTGCATCAAGTTGATATATTAATAGATCCAAAAAGAATTTTATTCATTTTTGATAATCATTACTATTGTCTAACTTAGCGAGTTCTTGATAGTATAAAAATTGCTCATGAAGAATTGCTTTAGAAATATAAAAATATGGTTTTGTTGTTAAGTTGTGTCTGTTTAAAACAATATTAAATAAAATTCTTCCTGTTCTTCCATTTCCATCTGTGAATGGATGAATTTTTTCAAAGTAAGCATGAGTAATTGCTGCTTTTACAATTGATTCTAATAAATTGGAACAACCTTCAAACAAAGTTGAATCATTGACCCAATCAATAAATTCTGTCATATATTCATCAACTAGTCCTGGGTGTGGTGGCATGTGGTTTGCGATTTGTACTTGTTTAACTCTTCAAACCCCAGGATTTGCATTTATAGCATCAATTGACATCATATTTACAAATAAGTTTTTATGTATATTTAATACCAACTCTTTTGTAAATATTTTAGTTTTCATTAAATCTTCATTTGCAAATTTTAAAGCGTTAACATAATTTGAAATTTTCTTACTAATAGGGCTGTTTGCTGCAAGCAATTCAATATCATTTGTATCTATTCCCTCAATCATATTTGAGTGACGTGCTTCGTATTTTAAAAGTTGCATACTTAAAAACTGTGTATCAAAAGGAGAACTATTCAAATACTGATTATATAACTTGAATTTCTCTAAAATGATATTGGCTTGCTCATTAAAAGCTTTTGGATCAAATTTAATTTCAGAAATTCTATAAAGTTGTTTAGACATATAATTAATCCCCTTTAAAAAGTGCTTATTTACTATATTATATCACATTTAGCAAATTCCTAAAAAACCAAATAAGCCTTATTTTATAAGCTTTTAAAAAAACTCTAAATTTGTAATTAATTTGCTTTTAGAGATATAATAAAAATGTATACGGATTCACAAAAAATAAATGTGAAATTGACGTGGTATTTATTAATTAAAAATGGACAGCTGAAGGGAGGTTTTTGAATGAAATCAAAAACTGGAGATTTAGTTCTTGTTCATGCATATAAACATAGTGGAAAACTATATAGATCATGAGAAAAAGTAAGTGTTTTTGAAGAAACAGAAGATTACTTAATTTTGATTAACGAGGAAGTATTGATTACTGAAGTTAATGGAAGAAAATGAAAAACAAATGAACCAGCCATATGGTTTTTTTACAAACAAGGCTGATACAACATAATATGTATGTTTAAAGAGCGAGGTATCAACTACTATTGCAACTTGGCTTCACCGTATATTTTTGAAGAAGGAACAGTAAAGTACATAGACTACGATTTGGATTTTAAAGTATTTAATGATTACAGTTATAAAATTTTAGACCTAAAAGAATTTAATAGAAATAGAATGGCTTGAAATTACTCTGTAGAAATTGTAGATAAAGTATGAGAATGTGTTGATGAAATAAAGAAAATGATTAAGGAACGTGCAAAACCCTTTAATCATGAATACACAAGTGATATATGAGAACAATATCAAAATTTAAAAAATAAAAACTAGCATAAGCTAGTTTTTATTTACTAATAACAAAGGAATATTGGTTATAATATTTAAAGGAATTATGGAGACGATTTTATATGGATAAATCAAAAATTAGGAACTTTAGTATAATCGCCCATATTGATCATGGTAAATCTACATTAGCTGATAGAATTCTTGAATTAACAGGAAGTGTTGAAAAAAGAGACATGCAAGCTCAACTTTTAGATTCAATGGATATTGAAAGAGAACGTGGAATTACAATTAAATTAAACTCAGTTCAATTAAAATATAAAGCAAAAGATGGAGAAGAATATATTTTCCACTTAATAGACACTCCTGGTCACGTTGACTTTACATATGAAGTATCAAGAAGTTTAGCAGCTTGTGAAGGAGCTCTTTTGGTTGTTGATGCAAGCCAAGGAATTGAAGCTCAAACATTAGCTAATGTTTACTTGGCTTTGGACAATGATTTGGAAATAGTGCCGGTAATAAATAAAGTTGATTTACCAGCAGCCGAACCAGATAGGGTTAAAGAAGAAATAGAAAAAGTAATTGGGATAGATTGTTCAAATGCTCCAATGATTAGTGCAAAAACCGGATTAAATGTTCAAGATGTTTTAGAAGCAATTGTTAACTTCATACCAAGTCCTTTAGAAGCGGATGATTCAAAACCATTTAAAGCTCTAATTTTTGACTCTTATTATGACAAATATAGAGGAGTTATGGTTTCTGTTAGAGTAATGGATGGAACTATTAAAGTTGGTCAAACAATAAAAATGATGCAATCTGGAGCAACATACGAAGTTACCGAACTTGGTGTAAAAACACCTTTTGAAATCAAAAAAGATAGTTTAGAAGCCGGTGAAGTAGGTTGGATTGCAGCTTCAATCAAAACTGTAAGAGACGTACAAGTCGGAGATACAATCACAACAAAAGAAAATAGCGCTAAAGAAGCTCTTCCTGGATATAAAAAATTAAACCCCATGGTTTATTGTGGTATTTATCCAGTTGATACAGCTAGATACAAAGACTTAAAAGAAGCCTTAGAAAAAATATCTTTAAGTGATGCGAGTTTAGTTTATGAACCAGAAAGTTCACAATCACTTGGGTTTGGATTTAGATGTGGATTTTTAGGATTATTACACATGGATGTTATTCAAGAAAGACTTGAAAGAGAGTACGACTTAACTTTAATTGCAACTGCACCATCAGTTGTTTATAAAGTTACTCAAACAAATGATGAAATTATTGAAATTGATAATCCAGCATTTCTACCAGATCCTCAAAAAATCAAATCAATTGAAGAACCTTTTGTAAAAGTTACAATAATGACTCCAGATCAATATCTAGGAGACTTAATGAGTTTGTGTCAAGATAAAAGGGGTAATTACATTGATATTGAATATATTGATGACACAAGAAGAACTTTAGTTTATGAAATGCCATTAAATGAAATTGTTTTTGATTTCTTTAATAAGCTAAAATCAATGTCAAAAGGTTATGCTTCTTTTGATTATGAATTAATTGGTTATAAAGTTTCAAAACTGGTTAAAATGGATATCTTATTAAATGGAGATATTGTCGATGCTTTATCAACAATAGTTCATAAAGATTTTGCTCAAGGTAGAGGTAAAGTGTTAACTGAAAAATTAAAAGAAATAATACCTAGACAAAACTTTGAAGTTCCAATTCAAGCTGCAATTGGAGGAAAAATCATAGCAAGAGAAACAATTAAAGCTATGAGAAAAAACGTTCTTGCAAAATGTTATGGTGGAGATATTTCGCGTAAGAAAAAGCTTTTAGAAAAACAAAAAGAAGGAAAGAAAAGAATGAAAGCTATTGGTTCTGTTGAAGTTCCACAAGAAGCATTCATTGCTGTTCTTAAATTGGATGATTAATATGGAATATTTAGTAGATTTTTCAAATGATAACACCGTATTCGAACAGGCTTGTATAATCAGAAAAAAAGTGTTCTGCGATGAACAAGGTTATCCTGTAGAAGAAGAAATGGATGAACATGATTCACATAGTTTTCATTTCTTGGGTTTTTATAACAATGAACCAGTTGCTTGTGCAAGAATATTAAAAAAAGATCAACATTGACACCTTGGAAGGATTGCTGTTTTAAAAGAATTTAGAGGAAAAGGTCTGGGAAGTGAACTTGTAAAATATTTAGTAGATTACGCTACAAACGAGTTAAAAGCAGAAGAATTACATCTTTCTGCCCAAGAAACTGCAGTTAAAATTTATGAAAATGTAGGATTTAAAGTAACATCTGAACCTTATTTAGATGGTACAATTTATCACTATGATATGGTTAGATAAAAATATTTAACCTTTTTTTTGTATAAATTTGTCTCAGAAAATTATATAATCTATTTAAAGGTGGGCTTTTGGGATGAGAAGAGTAAGAGTTTGAAGATTCATAATAATGTCAATCATTTCGGTATGTTTAATTTTTGTTATACCTTGATTGAAAGTTGATGGAACACAAGTTACTTTTACAAGTGAAGCTTTCAATATAATTACATTGCTGACTCTTGCTAGTGGAATAATTTACTTAGGTGCAGGTTTTTTAGCAAATGGTTTAAAAAATAGACCAGGTAAAGTATTTGGTGTAGTAAATGCAATTATAGGTTTTGGAATAATAATCCTTCTATCGATTCAAACTTTTATTGATATGAATGGAATAGGTATAAAAATGATTTACTTTATGCCTTTGTTTTCTTTACTTACAGTAGATTTAGTTTTAGCTATTATTCATATCTCAATCAAACCAGGAGTACAACAAAATCAAAATATTCAACAATCACAAGCGGTTGAGGGACAACAATTTTCTAATAACGCAAACGATTCGATGACTATGAATATAAACACACCTCAAACTCAAGATGTATCAGAATTGAAAAATAAAATTCTGAACATGAAAAGTGGATTAAGCAAATCTTATGAAGAGGCAATTGATGAAATTGAAAGAACAGGTGCTTTGAGTGGTCTTGATATGTCTGATTTATTAAAAGATGATAGTTATAATGATAATAATAAAATCATCCCTTATTCAGTAGAAGATCAACAATATCAACAACCAAGACAACCAGAACAACAATATCAACCAGAACAACAATATCAACAACCAAGACAAAACGAACCTTATGAACCAACACACTATACACCAAGAAGAGAGCAAAATTCTAATGTTCAAGATCCGTTAGCAAATTCTTCTAGTGATTATGAAAGTATTCATTCTTCAAGTTTATCAAGAAAAGATTATAAATATATTTCAAGAAGAAATGATATTGACGACAATAAGCATTAGAGAATTTAAACAATAGATGTTTAAATTCTTTTTTATATAAATTTAGAATGCAAGGTGAAAATATGAAAAATAAAGGTGAAAAAAAGAAGTTAAAAAAACTTAATTTTAGAAACTTTAAAACAGGTTCTGTGGCCTTTATGATAATTCTATCTATTTTTAGAATTGCTATGATTGTATTTTGGTTAATTGCCCCAATTATTTTGGCATTTACTATTGCATTTGATGATGGAATAAGAAACCTAGTTCTTTTTATATGGGATTTAATTTTAGGATCTGACGGTAATGCCACGCAAGCAACTGTTATAACTATAAATACGGTTGCTCCTATTATGTGGTTTTTAACATTATTAATAATGTTAGGAGCAACTGTAAAGCCCTTTTTCAATAGAAGAACTTATTTACAAAGATTATATTTAGGATTTAATTATATTTTCTGACCAGTTCTTTTTATTTCAATTATATATGGTATATATTATACAATTCCATTTTATGGAAAACCTGGAGGATCAATAACAGACCCAGAATCTGCTGCTTGACAAGCTCTAAGAGCTTCTTTTACTCCGTTTAGTGGTTGAATGATAGCACTACAATGTATGTACTTTGTATTAATTATATTTGGTATTTTTTCATTTTTCGAAGCGATAATGGTTAAAAAAATGAAATTAGATTACAGTGATTTTGTTGTGAGAGAAGCAAATCAAAGAAGTTTGGTTAATCAAGTAATTGAGGGAAAGATTGAATTTGGGGACTTCAATCCCGATGAGGTTGATAAGGAACTTAAAAGAATAAGAAAAGAAGAAATTGCTGAAGAAAAACGTTTAAAATTTGAAGCCATGCAAAAAGCAGAAGAAGAGAGAATTGAAAAGAAAAATGCAAAAAAACAACGAAAAAACAAAAAAGGAAACAAAAATAAAGAAGAGTCTTAGTTTTAAAGGTCAAAAAATTAACTACTTTTTAACGTTGAGAGATCAAAAATATATTAGATTAAAATTAGAAGACACAAATATTTATGTATCAGCTCCTTTTAAAGTTTATGATTGAGAAATAGAACAGTTAATTTATAAAAATATTCAAAAAATTCAAAAAATAATTGATTATAAAGAAAAAAATCAATTTTTTTCTATTGAAAAAGAAGGTTTTATAAAGATAGATGATGAAAAAATACCTGCAAAATTTTTAGAAGAATTAGATAATAAGGAAAAAATGAGTTTCAAAATTTATGAAACTCAAGAAGAGACTATTAAAAGAATGTATAAAAAGTTATCAATATTATTTTTTGACTATTTTGAATCAACCGTTGATAGATTAAAAGAAATAATGGAGTTAGATTTTAAAAATTTATCTGTAAAAGTTATGAAGGGTAAATGAGGTGTTTGTTATCCTGAAAAATCTAAAATAGTTTTAAACACAAGATTGATACACTTTCCAAAAATTGCATTAGAATATGTTGTTATTCATGAATTAAGTCATTTAGTACATAAAAATCACTCAAAAGATTTTTGAAGACATGTAGAAAGATATATGCCAAATTACAAAAACATAAGTGAAATTTTAAAAGTAAATGTTTTATAAAGTATAATAATCTTATGGAGAGATAAAATAATGGGTTGAAAACGCGAATATAAAAAAATGAAAAAAGAAAGTGAAAGAAAATCTAGTATCTTTGATTATTCTGATGGTATTTCAAGCAACATTGTTTGAAATAGATCTATGAATTCAGCAAATCATTGAGTTATAGATAATCTTTTATCTGAAATATCGCACTTCAATAAAGAAATTAAAGAAATTTTAAGTATTCAAGTTCTTCCTGATGAACTTGAGGATTACTCATGAAAAATAGACTCTATATCTACTGTTGAAAATTTCTATTCTTATCCCATGGCAAGTTATTTTAAAGAAACATATAATGGTATTTCAAATAAATTAGGAAATTATGAAGCTGCATTAATAGTTGCTAGTTTAAGTAAATTCGCATACTATACAACTGAAAAGTTTTGAAAGGTATTTAATTATACTTTTGCAAATAAAAATATTAATGAGAAACCTTTAATAAGAGTTTTTGAAGTTATGCAAAGAACTTCAATAGATTCAATTAACGGAATTATTGAAAAAGCATTGTTACTAATAGATAAGAAACAATTAGATCCTTACAAACACCATTTACTTCTTGAAGAAATAATGGACTTGGGTGATGATTTTACTTATCACTGGTCAAGGATGTTAGATCAAGTTGTGGATTTAACTGTAGAAACATTTATGTTTCAAAGTGAATACGGTCAATCAGATTCAACATCTTATTCATCTACTTATTCTGATTTTTTTGGAAACTCAGATGATGATTTTGATGATTTTTTTGAAAAAACAAAAACGTTGGTATTCAATGATGAAGTGAATGATGCCTTTAATTACTTTGGAATATCTAAAATGGCAAAGCCCGAGGAATTTAAAAAGATTTATAGAAAAATGGCAAAACAATTTCATCCAGATTTAAATCCAGATCCTTCAGCAGCTCAAGAAATGAAGAAGATCAACATATTCAAAGAAATAGTAGAACAATATTATGATAAATATGACATAGTATAGAAAAAGAGGTATCTAGTTATGCAAAACAAAGTTTGAAATGATTTATTCCAATCTTCACAAAATTTGATAACAAGTTTTTCTCAAGATCAAGAAAAATTGTTATCTTCTGTTAAGGATTTTAGTAATAATTTAGTTGCTTTTTCAGAGATTTACTTTTCTGACAGAGAAGAATTCTTTAAATTCTTAAAAAATAAATTTAGTAGTTTTTATTTACAAGCAACTTCAATAGTTTCAAGTGCAGATTCAGTATCTGTTATTATGCAATTAAATGAAGGTGTCAATGATTACTTGATTTTAATTAATCTATTTAGACAACTTTTAGTTACTTTAGATTCACTCACAAGTGATTATTGATTAAGAGTTGCTGAAAAAGTAAAGGATGCCAAATTTATTAAAATGGTAATAGGAATATCAAATGAAGCAAGATTTGAAAATGATAATGAAATATCAGGTTTTGTTATTAAAACTTTAGAAAAAAATAGAATTAAAGAAAATGACTTCTTTAAAAACTGTATGAATAAGGAATTGTGAGAAGAAATTAAATTACTTGAAGAAAAAATTCTTAATAAGCCAGATGGAGATTTTGAATACTTTAAAGAATTGTTATCAAAATCCGAACATTTAGCAGATGATATGGTTATAAATTTATGAGCTGTTTTAGCTATAAATATTAGTTATTTAGAATTTCTAAATGATATTGTGGGTGAAGTTTAATGTCTTTAAAAGAATGGGAATACTATAGTTTTATACAAAAAGATTTAATTAGCAAAGAAGTTTATATGCTGTTTTCAACTTTTGGAGAGGACAACAAATATTTACAAACAATTCAAAAACAATGATTTGAATCAAAAGATATTGAAGAATTTAGAGATCAAATAGAAGAAAAATTTGAAGAAATTGAAGTAAAAGTAAAACCTCAAGTTGATAGAGATAATTTAAGTTGTCTTTTAAGGATGATGGCTATTTGTGATACTTTTTTTGAGTATGAATATTTATATGAAGCATCAAGAGAAACGTTCTTAAATTCAAATAAAGAAAAAATTAATAGTCTAAATGTTTATGATTATGCATTTGATGACAATCTAACTTTTAGCTTAAGGTCTTTTATTGAAGATCTAGAAGAAATTAATTTACCTAAAAAGTATTCAACAGTAATTGAAGATATTAAAAAATCAATCTCTAGAGTTTCTGAACTTGGAGATTACAACTTAAGAGTTAAAGAAGCATACAAAATTAACGATTTAATGAGTGACTTATTAGATGTTTTAGAAGATTTTGAAGACTTTGAAGATAATTCAACAGAATTTGGAACAATTGATGAAGTTATTTTGTATAATTTTGCAATATACCAGTCCACTAAAATGCATTTTTTAATACTATTGAGAGAATATATTATTTTAGAAGAGGAAAAAAGCAATAATATAATATTGCAAAAATCTAAACCATTAATAAACGAAGAAGAATTAAGACTATCTGAGACAAAAGTTCTTTCAGATAAGATTAATGAAATTTACTATAAGACTTTAAAAAATTAAAAAAGGAGTGAGTAGTATGGAACAACATTTAAAATATCCGTTTTGTTGTAAAGACCATTCAAACTTTTTTTCAACACTCTTAGAAAATTACATAAAGTTAAGGCCGAAACAAGAAGGTATTGTTATTATCAATGAGGATTTTCAATTATATAAAGAATTAACAAAAACAAATTTGAAACTAATTTTTGAAAGTGAAAAAAATAGTATTAAAAAGTGAAATGACAATTTAATTGACGATCTTGAGAAAAAACTTTGAAGTATAGCTAGCATCATGTTTATATATTATGTTTTTCATGTATTTGAACTTAATTTAAATAAAGAAGTAGTTGAAAATTTTGAGTTTTTAAAAGATCAAAGTATAAATCTACACAATTCCATTGGCACTTTAGAAATACAATCTGCATTTAAATTAATCTTTCAAATAATTGATGACATCAAACAAATTAAAGAGGCAAATATTTACTAAATTAACTTATTTGTTGGTATAACAATTAAATATTTGGTATTATCAATAAGTTATTAAATTATTAAGTAGGAGAAAATCATGAATAAAAAAATAATAAATATAGCTGTTATTGCTCACGTTGACGCAGGTAAATCAACTTTAGTTGATGCATTTTTAAGTCAATCAAATGTATTTAGAGCAAATGAAGAAGTTAAAGAACAAGTTATGGACAGTAATGATCAAGAAAGAGAACGTGGAATTACAATTTATTCAAAAAACTGTGCTATTGAATATAATGGATACAAAATCAACATTGTTGATACTCCTGGCCACGCTGATTTCTCAAGTGAAGTTGAACGTATTATGAAAACTGTTGATACAGTTATCTTATTGGTTGACTCAGCTGAAGGACCAATGCCTCAAACAAGATTTGTTTTATCAAAAGCTTTAGAATTAGGTTTAAAACCAATTCTTTTAGTTAATAAAATTGATAAAAAAGACCAAAGAGCATTAGAGGTTGTTGATGAAGTTCTTGAATTATTTATGGAATTAGATGCAAACGATGAGCAAATTGAATTCCCATCATTATTTGGTACAGCTCGTGATGGTATAGTTCAATATTCAATGGAAGAAAAAAGTGATAACTTAGTTCCTTTATTTGAAACAATTATTAAACAAGTTGGAAACTATCCATTAGAATTAGCTCAAGAAGCAGTTCAATTGCAAATTTCATCACTAGCATACGACTCATTTATCGGAAGATTAGGAATTGGAAGACTATTTAAAGGAGTTCTAAAAGAAGGGCAACAAGTTGCTATTTCTAAAAATGATGGAACAGTTGCTAAAGGTAAAATTACTGGATTATTTATCTATGAAGGATTAAAAAGAGTTGCTGTAAAAGAAGCTCAAGCTGGTGAGATTGT
This sequence comes from Spiroplasma monobiae MQ-1, assembly GCF_002865545.1. Classification (NCBI taxonomy): domain Bacteria; kingdom Bacillati; phylum Mycoplasmatota; class Mollicutes; order Entomoplasmatales; family Spiroplasmataceae; genus Spiroplasma; species Spiroplasma monobiae. Next base: position 201,618 of record NZ_CP025543.1, read on the forward strand.
AGTTATTTCTGGAATTAGTGATTTAACAATTGGAGATACAGTTTGTGAACCAGATAAAATAGATGCACTTCCTCCAATCGTTATTGAAGAACCAACAATGAGTATGAACTTCCTAGTTAATACATCTCCATTTGCTGGTAGAGTTGGTAAATATGTTACAACAAGAAATATTAAAGAAAGATTGGATAAAGAATTAGAAGTAAACGTTGGTTTAAGAGTTGAAGCATTATCAGATTCATCTGCCGATGGATTCAAAGTTTTAGGTAGAGGTGAACTTCACTTATCTGTTCTAATTGAAACAATGAGAAGAGAAGGATTTGAATTGGGGATCTCTAGACCAGAAGTTGTTGTTAGAATTGATGAAAAGGGTAACAAACTGGAACCAATGGAAAAAGTTATAATTGACGTTCCAACTGAATTTGCTGGAACAGTTATTAACAAATTAAACCTAAGAAAAGGTATGATGGTTGATATGGACTCTGATGGAGTTAGAGATAAGGTTACTTACCACATACCAACTAGAGGGTTAATTGGATTTAAATCAGAATTTACAAACGACACACGTGGTGAAGGGGTTATGGTTAAATCAAGTATTGGCTATGAAGAGTATAAAGGTAAAATAGACGGAAGATTAAATGGTACTTTAGTTTCCATGGCTAATGGTGTAACGCTTCCTTATGCTTTAAATAACCTTGAAGAAAGAGGGATACTATTTGTTGGTCCTCAAACTGAAGTATATGATGGAATGATTGTTGGATTGCACTCAAGAGATAATGACTTAAATGTTAACCCAACAACTGGTAAAAAATTAACAAACACTAGATCATCGGGTAATGATGATTCAGTTAAGTTGACACCTCCAAGAAAATTCACACTTGAAGAAGCTCTTGAATTTATTGAGTGAGATGAACTAGTAGAAGTTACTCCTGAAGATATAAGATTAAGAAAAAAATGACTTTCAGAAAATGAAAGAAAGCAACACAGAAACGACCCACACTAGTAAAAAAATTCCGTATTGGAATTTTTTTTTGAAAAAAGTTCCATATCAATATGAAAAAAATTATTAATAATCTAGGAAAAAAGGTTTATTATAGAAATATAAGGAGAATTTGAATATGTCAAAAATAACTAACATAGTTGCACGTGAAGTATTAGACTCACGTGGATTCCCAACAGTTCAAGTTGATGTAACAACTGAATTTGGTGGATTTGGAACTGCTAAAGTTCCTTCAGGAGCTTCAACTGGTTCAAGAGAAGCATTAGAATTAAGAGATGGAGATAAAAACCGTTTTGGTGGAAAAGGTGTTTTAAAAGCAGTTTCTAATGTAAACGACAAAATCGCAGATCAAATCATTGGTATGGAAGTAACTGATCAAGTTGCAATCGATACAGCAATGTGTAAATTAGATGGTGATGACTTCAAAAAAAACTTAGGAGCAAATGCAATCTTAGGTGTTTCATTAGCTGTAGCTAAAGCTGCAGCAAGTGAATTGGAAATTCCATTATACAGATACATCGGAGGAACAAACGCAAGAAGATTACCTGTTCCAATGTTAAATGTTATTAACGGTGGAGAACATGCTGATTCAGCAATCGACTTCCAAGAATTTATGATTATGCCTGTTGGTGCACCAACATTTAGTGAATCATTAAGATGAGCTTCAGAAACTTTCCAAGCTTTAAAATCTTTATTACATGATAAAAAAGATATTACAGCTGTTGGTGATGAAGGTGGATTTGCTCCAAACTTTGCATGAGCATACCCAGAAGAAACAATTGAAGCATTTAAAGCAAAAACTCCAGTAGAAGTTGCTTTAGATTTATTAGTAGAAGCTATCGAAAAAGCTGGTTACAAAACTGGTAAAGATGGAATCATGATCGCAATGGATTGTGCTAACTCAGAATTATACATCGATGGTAAATACCACTTCAAGAAAATTGAAAAATTAACAGGAAAAGATTGATCATTAACAACAGATGAAATGGTTTCATTCCTAGATAAATTAGTTGATACATACCCAATTATTTCAATTGAAGATGGATTAGCTGAATCTGACTGAGATGGATTCCAAAAACAAGTTAAAACAATGGGTCACAAAATCCAAATCGTTGGAGATGACTTATTTGTTACTAACCCAAAAATTACTGCAGAAGGAATTGAGAAAAAAGCTGCAAACTCAGTATTAATTAAACTAAACCAAATTGGAACTTTAACAGAAACTATTGAAACAATTCAAATGGCTCAAAAAGCTGGTTGAACTGCTGTTACTTCACACCGTTCAGGTGAAACTGAAGACGCAACAATTGCTGACTTAGCAGTTGCTTTAAACACAGGACAAATCAAAACAGGATCAATGTCAAGATCTGATAGAATTGCAAAATACAATAGATTATTAGAAATTGAAGCTGAATTAGGTGAAGCTGCAATTTATGATGGTTTAAAATCATTCTATAACTTAACAAAATAATAAAAATATAATTTTTACTCGAATCACATAGTGATTCGTTTTTTATTTATAATTAAGTAAAGGTGATTAAATGTTTCTAAACAAAAAGAAAAATTATATTTGAATAGCTATTTTAATTGTTTTTTTAGCATATTTTATTTCTATAGCTTTATTTGATTTCAAAATTGCTCAATTAATTGGCTCAGATTTTAAAAATAATTGATTTTCAATATTTTTTGATAAATTTGGAAGTTGTCTAATTATATTTCCTTTATTCATAATCACTAATTCATTTGTGCTTAAAATGATTACTAATTATAAAAGTAATAAATCTATAAAAGTTATAATAATGATTTTGTTTTCGTTTATTTATGTGACTATTTCAATTTTATCTATATTTCTTTTTGAAAAAAATGACAACACAAATTTATACATAACTTTCATTTCTGTAACTACTTTTCTTTTGATGTTGCATGTATTTTTTATAAATTATTTCTCAATTAAATTAATATTAAAAGAAGATTTAGAATTTATAAATAAAATGTTTTATTATTCTTGTGTTTCGTTGGCATTTCTTATAATTTCTTGAACCAATGTAACACTATTTAAATATATTTTTGGAAGAAATAGACCAGAAGCAGTTTTAGAAGAAGGTGCAAATTTCCAATATGTATTTCAGATTAACTTTAATAGACTGGGCAAACAAAGCACTAGTTTTCCATCGGGTCATACAATGTCTGCTGGACAAATAATTATATTTACATACTTTATAAATTTGAAAAATCCTAAAAATAATAAACTAATTAAAGGTATATTAATTATATTAGTAGCAATTTTAACTTTAAATGTTGCTACATCTAGAATGTTGATGCAAAAACACTTTTTAACAGATGTTTCTCTATCAATGTTTTTGGTTATTGTATATTATTTGGTAACACCAATAATAACAGAAAAAATACAAAAGAGGATAATAAAAAATGGCTAAATATATAGGATTAGATTTAGGAAGTAAAACTATTGGAGTTGCAACAAGTGAGGGATATTTTTCAAATCCAAAAGAAACAATAAGATTTCAAGAAAATAATTTTGAAGACGGTGTAATAAAATTAAATTCCTTTCTTAAAAAAGAAGGATTTGAAAAATTGATAATAGGATATCCAAAAAATATGGATGGATCGACAGGTCATAGAGTTGAAATGGTTGAGGACTTCATAAAAGTTATGTTAGAAAAAAAAGCAGTAAAAGAAGAACAAATTGAAAGAGTTGATGAAAGATTAACTACAAGAATGGCAAAACAAATGATGATATCTGCAGATCTAAGTCGTAAAAAGCAAAAAGAAAATAAAGACCAAGTAGCTGCAAAATTAATTTTAGAAACTTATCTTAACTCAATTAAGTAAGTTATAATAATGTTGTAAATAAGTGGAGGTATCAATGGAAAAGCATCCTTTAGTAAAAGAAATTTTATTTTCTAAGGAACAAATCGACACAAGAACTGCGGAATTAGCAGAAGAAATTGATAAGTACTACGAAAGCCAAGATGTTAAGGAAAACACTGTTATTCTTATTGGGCTATTAAAAGGTTGTGTACCTTTTATGGCAAATTTTATTAAGTATTTTAAACATGAGTGTCAAACAGAATATATGGTTGTTTCATCATATTTGGGTGGGACAAAAACAGTTGGAGAACCAAAAATAAATTTAGACTTAAATATATCAATTAAAGACAAGCACATATTGATAATAGAAGATATTATTGATTCAGGAATTACGTTAGATTACATTAAAAACTATTTAGCTTTTAAAGGTGCAAAAGAGGTTAAAGTAGTAACTCTTTTAGATAAACCAGAAGGTAGAACAGTTGATATGGAAGCTGACTGAAGTGGATTCACAATAAAAAAGGAATTCATAATTGGTTATGGGCTTGACTATGAGGAAAGATTGAGAAATCTTCCATACGTAGCAATTTGTGATACGGACAAGCTAAAAGATTGAAAATGATAATTTAATCATTTTTTTATTAATTAATTAGATTTTTAAAAAAGTTATATAATCTATACATATGGAGGAAGTTTTATGATTAAAAAAATTGGTGTTTTAACATCAGGTGGTGATGCTCCTGGTATGAACGCAGCTGTTGCTTCAGTTATAAAAACTGCAATTTCAAAAGGGATTGAACCTTATGTGGTCAAAGATGGTTACAAAGGATTAATCAATAACTGAATTGAAAAAGTTGATATCAACTTCGCATCAGACATAATATCAAAAGGTGGGACAATAATCGGTTCTGCTAGATTACCTGAATTCAAAGAAGAATCAGTTAGACAAAAAGCTGTTGATAATTTGAAAAAAATGGAAATTGAAGCATTGGTTGTTATTGGTGGAGATGGAAGTTATCAAGGAGCTGAAAAACTTACAAAAATGGGAATAAATTGTATTGGTTTACCTGGGACAATTGATAATGATATTGTTTCATCAGACTATACAATTGGTTTTGACACAGCCTTAAACACTGTTATAAATTCATTAGATCAAATAAGAGATACTATCCAATCACACAATAGATGTATGGTTGTTGAAATAATGGGTAATGGTTGTGGTGATTTAACTTTATATGGAGCTACAGGTACTGGGGCTGAGATTTTTTCTACAAAAGAAAGTTTCTTAACAGAAGAAGAGATTATTAATCAAGTTAAAGAATTACGTAGCAAAAATAAAAGAAGTGTACTTATTGCTGTTGCTGAAAAAAATTATGATGTGAATGAATTGGCAAAAAAAATCGAAAAAGAATCTGGATATGAAACTAGAGCTACAATTTTAGGACATACTCAAAGAGGTGGTAAGCCAACTGGTATGGATAGATATTTAGCGGTAAAAGCTGGTATGTTTGCAGTCGAACAATTGATTGCAGGTAAGGGTGGATTATATATTGGAATGAGCAACAATGAATTGGTTGCTAGAGATATTGATTCAACTTTAAATATGCCAAAAGTTGATAAAAGTGATGAATATGAAAAACTAAGAAATATTAACAAAGCTGTTTAGTAACAATAAGGAGAAAATTATGAACAAAGAAATAGAATTTTACGAACCAAGTAAGATAGCAAAAAAAATCAAAAGAACTAAAATCGTTACAACAATAGGGCCAAGCACTCATTCAAAAGACGATATAAGAAAATTGTTTGAATCAGGTATGAACGTAGTTAGGTTAAATTTTTCACACGGAAAACAAGATGAACAAGCAGAAAAAATTAAATCAGTAATTGAATTGAGAGAAGAATTAGATAAACCAATCTCAATTATGTTAGATACAAAAGGACCAGAAATTAGAATTGGAAAAGTTCTAGATGGGTCTCAAGAAATCAAAGCAGGTACAGATGTTAGAGTTTATACAACTCAAGAAGAGTACTTAAACCGTGAATGTAAATCAACTGAAATGACAGTTTCTTATGACATGAGTATTGATTTAAAACCTGGAGATACTGTTTTAGTAGATGATGGAAAATTAACATTACACGTTATTAATGTTGAGCCAGGACTAGTTAATTGTAAAGCTTTTAACACTCACACTGTTAAAACAAACAAAAGAGTTAACTTGCCAGGTGTAGATTTCTCATTACCATTTTTAGCAGAAAAAGATATAGAAGACATTAAGTTTGGAGCAAAAATGAAAGTTGACTATATAGCAGCATCATTTGTTAACTCAGCTGAAAATGTAAAAGAAATTAGAGCAATCTTAAAAGAATGTAAAGCAGAACATGTTCAAATTATTTCAAAAATAGAATCAAAAATTGGAATTTTCAATATTGATGAAATCATTGAAGCATCAGATGGAATTATGGTGGCTCGTGGAGATCTAGGATTAGAAATTCCTTATTATGAAGTTCCATATTGAGAAAAACAAATGATTAGAAAATGTAGAAAAGCAGGAAAAGTCGTTGTTGTTGCAACACAAATGTTAGAATCAATGACTGACAATCCTCAACCAACAAGAGCTGAAGTAACTGACGTTTACTACGCAACTGAATTAGGAGCTGATGCAACTATGTTAAGTGGTGAATCAGCTGCAGGTATTTACCCATTTATTACAACAGAAACTATGGCAACAATTAATAAGCGTGCTGAATTAGGATTTTATGGGAAAATTTACTATGATAGAGCTTTAGAAATCGCAAGAAGTTCTACAACAGGAACTAGAGCAGACATTGCTGATGAATTAGCAAACATTACTAGAAATGGTAAATATGAATTCGCCTTGGTTCTTTCAAGAACTGGAGAATTATTAAGAACAATTTCTAAATTTAGACCAAACGTTACAATCTTGGGTGTTTGTGATAAAGAAGAATTATGAACTGGATTTGGAGCAATGCACTCAATATTTATGAATAAAGTTGAAAGCATAGATAAAGCAATAGAGGATAAATCAATTTTGCCAGAAATTGCAAGATCTTGAGGTGCTAAAAAAGGTGAAGAAATCTTAATAGTTAGAAATGAAGATATCAAAGTTTACACAGTTTAATAAATAACCACTTATGTGGTTATTTTTTTTTCTATTGTTCAATTTAAGAAAAAGTAAACAGAAAATGTTATAATTCTCTTGTTATTAACAAGGAGAATACTATGAACAAATTAAACTTAAATGAAAGAATGAAAAGAACCAAAGTTATTACAACTGTTGGTCCAAGTGTTCATTCAAAAGAAGCTATCAAAGAATTGTTTGATAAAGGAATGACTACAATTCGTTTAAACTTCTCACACGCAGACTTCCAAGAACACGGTGAAAGATTTGAATGAGTAAAATCATTAAGACAAGAAATCAACAAACCAATTTCAATTTTATTAGACACAAAAGGTCCAGAAATTAGAATTGGTAAAATGAAAGATGGAAAACAAGAAGTAAAAGCAGGTACAGAAGTGACTGTTTATACAAATCCAGAAGATTTTACAACAAGAGAATGTACAGCAACTGAAATGCAAATGTCATACGATATGTCACAAGACGTAAAAGTTGGTGACGCAGTTTTAGTAGATGATGGAAAATTAACAATGTACGTAACAAGCGTTGAAAAATACAAAGTTATGTGTAAAGCTTTCAATACACACTTAGTAAAAACAAACAAAAGAGTTAATTTACCAGGTGTAGAATTTACATTACCATTCTTAGCAGAAAAAGATTACAACGATATTCACTTTGGAATCGAAAACAATATCGATTACATAGCAGCATCATTTGTTAACTCAGCAGATAATGTAAAAGAAATTAGAGCAATCTTAAAAGAAAAAAATGCAGAACACATTCAAATTATTTCAAAAATTGAATCACAAGTTGGATGTGACAACATTGATTCAATTATTGCTGAATCAGATGGAATCATGGTAGCTCGTGGAGATCTAGGATTAGAAATTCCTTACTATGATGTACCTTACTGAGAAAAACAAATAATTAGAAAATGTAGAGAACAAGGGAAATTAGTTATTGTTGCAACACAAATGCTAGAATCAATGACAGACAATCCACAACCAACAAGAGCTGAAGTAACTGACGTTTACTACGCTACTGAATTAGGAGCTGATGCAACTATGTTAAGTGGTGAATCAGCAAATGGAGACTTCCCATTCATTACTGTTGAAACTATGTCAACAATTAACAAACGTGCAGAAGTTGAATTTTATGAAAAACACTACTACACAAAACAATTAGAAAAAGCAAAAAAATCTAGTTCAGGAAAAAGAGCTGAAATAGCAAACCAATTAGCTAACACTACATTAGCTGGTAACTATGAGTATGCAATAGTAATTTCAAGAACTGGAGAATTATTAAAAACAATTTCTAAATTTAGACCAAATGTTACAATTTTAGGTGTTTGTGATAACGATAAATTATGAACTGGATTTGGAGCAATGCACTCAATATTTATGAACAAAGTCGAGAACTTAGATTCATTCATGGAAGATGAAAAAGCAATTTCAGAAGTTGCTAAATCATGAGGTGCAAAATCTGGAGAAAGAATCTTATTTGTAAGAAATGAAAACATAAAAGAAATCACTCTAGCATAATAATTTTAAAAAAACTAAACATATTAATGTTTAGTTTTTTTTGCTTTCATTTAATAAAATTATGTATAATATAAATTGATATATTTAATAGTTAAAAGGCGGAAGTACAGATGAAAATAACATTGTTAGATGGAAATATAATGAGCTTTGATGGACCAAGAAGCGTAATGGAAATAGCAAAAGAGATTTCAATATCATTAGGAAAGAAATGTGTTGGAGCAGTTGTTAATGGAAAAGAAATAATACCCTCAAAAGCTGTTGTGGACAGGGATTGTAAACTTGAATTAATTACTGAAAGACATGATTTTTTTAACTCCGTTGTTAATTATACTGCAAAAATTCTTACAGCATTTGCCTTAAAAAAGGTTATGCCTGAAGGATGTATTTTCCCAGAAAAAGAAGGTTATGATAAAACAGAATTTTTTGTATATTTTGATGTTGATAAAAAATTATCATTAGAAGATTTAAAACAAGCAGAAGATTTTGCAAATGAACTAATAGGTCAAGCTTTTGAATTTGACTTCATCACAGAAGGTTTTGAAGAACAAGCATATATTGAATTAATGACTTTCTTGAATGTGAAGAAAGAATATATTGATGTGATGATAAAAAACAATCAACAAAGATATATTAAATATCCAGTTGCAGCTTTAAATAATGTTAAATTTTATTCTAGATATGCAACATTAAATAACACAAAAGATTTATATAAAATAGAACTTAATGAGGTTACTGCATTCCAAACTGATGGAAATAGATTTGTTTACAAAGTTCATGGATTAACAGCAACAAGCGAAAAAGAATTTGAAGATAAAAAAAGAAAACTTGAAGAAGTAAAAGAAAATGATCATAAGTATATTGCTAAAAATTTAGAAATATATCATTTAGATCCTTTGATTGGTCAAGGTTTACCGATTTGATTACCAAATGGAACAATCTTGAAACAAGAAATTAAAAAGTACTTAATGCAAAAAGAATTTGAATATGATTTCATTCAAATAGAAACACCTGTAATTGGAACAAGTGAACTTTATAAAACTTCAGGTCATTGAGACCATTATCGTGATGATATGTTTGCACCGATGATTCTTCCGAAAGAAGAAATGGTTTTAAAACCAATGAGCTGTCCTCACCACATTTCTGTTTATAAATATAAACAAAGAAGTTATAGAGATTTACCTTTGAGATTTGCAGAACATGCACTACAACACAGATATGAATCTTCTGGAAGTCTTACAGGACTTGAGAGAGTAAGGGCTATGGAGTTAACTGACTCACACATTTTTGTAAGACCAGATCAAGTTAAAGAAGAGTTTGTAAGATGTTTCAATTTGATTACAGAGGTTTTATCAACTTTTGATATTAAAATTGATTACTTATCTTTATCATTAAGAGACCCTGAAGATAAAGAAAAATACTTTGATGATGATAAAATGTGAAACAATGCAGAAAGACAATTAGAATCTGTTTTGAAAGAATTAAATATCAATTATAAAAAAATGATAGGTGAAGCTGCTTTCTATGGACCTAAGTTGGATATTCAAGCCAAAACAGCTTTAGGACACGAAATAACTGTTTCAACAATTCAACTTGATTTCTTATTGCCTCAAAAATTTGATATTAGTTATATAAATGAAGAAGGTGTTTTAGAAAAACCTATAATGATTCACAGGGGACTTGTTGGAACTTATGAAAGATTCATTTCTGTTTTATTAGAACAAACAAAAGGTGTTTTACCATTATGGTGTACACCACAACAAATTGAAATTATACCTGTTAATATTTCTAAAAAGGATTATGCCGAGAAAGTTATGAAAGAACTTAAAACTAATTTAATTAGGTCAAAAATTGATTTGAGAGATGAAAGATTAAGTTATAAAATTCGTGATGCTCAAATAAGAAAAATTCCATATCAATTAGTTCTTGGTGAAAAAGAAGAACAAAATGGAACAGTCACATTTAGAAGGTATGGTTGTGAAGAACAAACAACAGTAACCTTAGAAGAATTTAATGAAATGATTCTAAAAAAAATCAAAGAAAAGTCATATAATTAATTTTAAATAGGAGTATGAAATTACTATGAATAAAAATAACAACATTGAAGATGAAATTAGAGCCTTGAAGGAAGAAGACTATGGAATTTTAGATGCACAGCATTCTTTCATGGTTGATGGTGTTCTTGGCGGATTCAAAGCTGCAATACATAAGTTGCACTACACATTTATAAAACAAATATTATTAGGAATAATGAGTGGTGTGATCATTGGTTTTGGTTATGTTGCATGTATAATTGCAATGGTATCAATCCAAGACACTTCATTTAAAGCTTTTGGAACAATTCTTTTAGGATTTATATTCCCTGGATGTATTATATTAATTACATTCTTGGGAGGTGGATTATTCACAAGTCATGTGTTTAGCACAATTCCTGTTTTTAAAGGTTGTGGAAGTAGAAGGTTATATTTAAAGGGTATATTCGGAGTTCTTTTGGGAAACTTTGCAGGAACTTTTATATTTGTTGCTTTATTTTCTGCTGCTGGAGGTCTTTGAGATAATAAAGATTTTCTAACTAAAGTATTTAGCATGGCAATGCACAAGATGTATTTAGTAAATCATGATATTTTAAATGGAGTTGCAATAAGTGGCATGAGTATATTGGCAACTGTTGGTATAGGAATTGCTTCAGGTATTTTGTGTAATATGATGGTTTGTGCAACTCTTCCGTTGGCAAGTACAACCAAAAATACTGCAGCCATTATTCTTATGATGATTTTCCCAATTGCTTATTTTGCAATTGGTGGTTTCCAACATGGACCTGCAAACTCGTTCTTTATGTGAATGATGCTTTTTGAAGCAATATTCAATCACTCAGATGTTGTTATAGGTGTTATTGTTGATGGTGCGGGTGACAAAACAGAATTCATTAAAGAAATTCACCCTCAAATACAATATTTCTTCTTGTTTATAGCGATTAGTACTTTACCAACACTTATTGGTAACTGATTTGGAGGTGCATTATTATTGCCTGGTATTCTTTACTTTATAAATAAAGAATATGCTTCAGTTTTATTTAAAAAAATAAAGCTAGAATATCTAGAAGAAAAATCAGGTAATTTTAAAGCAAAAGCTGAAAAACAAATGAAAAAACTTAAGCAAAAAATAAAAGAGAAGCAAGCTGATATTGATTCTCAAGAAAATAATAAAAATTAACAATAAAAAGACCATTTAATTATGGTTTTTTTATTTTTTTATATATAATTAAAAAAGATAAATGCACAGGAGTATTTTATGAGATTAATAATCAAGCAAATCAGTAAGGGCAAACGTAAGTAGTTTCAAACTATTGATTTTTTGATTATCAAATATAATAATACTTATCTTTAAAATTTAAAAATAATAAATACAAATAATAAATGAAATAATCACAATTTAATAAATATAAAATTAAAAAACTAGAATGAGAGAATATCAAAATGAAAAATAATGATTTAAAAACTAAAAAGAAGTTTAAGTTTAAAATACCAACTTCTTTTACAATACTTTTTGCTGTATTGGTATTAATAATGATAGCTTCTTGAATAATGCATTATGCAGGAGTTACTTTTATACCAGAACATTCCAAAGAAAACCCAGAGCAAGATGCTCAAAGGGTAAAAGCTATAGGAATAGTTTATTTATTTGTATCTATATTTAAGGGTTTTGAAAATAAGGTTGAAATTATTGTATTTGTACTTTCTATTGGTGCATTTATTTATATAGTTATGAAGTCAAAATCTCTGGATGCGTTGACTCAAAAAATAGCGTGAAAATTTAAGGATAAAACAATATGGGCAATACCTATAGTTGTTATTTTCTTAAGTTTTTGTGGATCTGCATATGGAATGGCAGAAGAAGCTTTGGGATTCCATATGATAATCATCCCTTTAATGTTGGTTGCTGGTTTTGATGTCTTTACAGCTTTGATTACAGTACTTCTGGGTGGGGGTATTGGTCCTATGTTGGCAACATTTGACCCATTCCTAATTTTTACTGCTGCAGCATCAGCTGGTAGTGAACCTATGGATGGATTGGTTTTTAGATTAATTGCATGGGTTTTAGTTACAGGATTTACATCTGGTTGAGTTATGTTTTATGCAAGAGGTGTTAAAAGGAATCCTCAACTTTCATATACTTTCTCTACAGTAGAAGAAGACAAAAGATTTTTCTTAAAAGAACAAGTTAATGAAGTTCCATTAACAAAAAAAAGAATAAGTATAAGCGTTATATTTTTATTTATGTTCCTAATAATGATTACTTATTTATTCCCTTGAGATGAACTACTTGGAACAACAGCTATGAACGATTTTGCAATATGAATGGAAAAATATTTACCATTTTTATCTGGTATGGTAGATCCTATTGGAAATGGTGATATGTTTGTTGTTGCTGGATTATTTTTAATAGGTTCTTTGGTTGTTACAATTCTTAATTGAGAAAATGAAGAATCTTTTATTGAAGATCTTATGACGGGTGCAAAAGATATGATTGGTGTTGCATTTATTATATCTATTGCAGGAGCAATAACTTTCTTGTTAGAGGAAGCTGGTATAAAATCACTTATGATAGGTGGAATTGAAAATTCTAACATAGGTAATATGAATCCTTTCTTATTTATTGTTATGACTTTCTTATTGTTCATACCGATGTCATTTGCAATACCATCAACATCTGGTTTTTCTAGTGCAATATTTCCTGTATGAGGAGAATTATCTAAACAAATAACAATTGGATCAACAGGAATCAATATGGTATCTGGAAGTATAACTGCATTCGCTTATGCCAACGGTATGGCAAATATGGTGTCTCCAGCTTCTGGGATTGTTGTTGGAGCTGCACAAATAGGTAGAACTAGTTATGGTACAATTATGAAAGGAACTTGGAAGTTCCATGTGTCGCTTCTTGCTATAAATATTTCATTACTATTAATTGGTACTGGACTAAATTATACAGGTGCACATATCTTTTAATGATTAAATAAGCAAAACCCTAAAAAGGGTTTTGTTTTTATAGGGGGAATAATTTATGAAAGCAAAAAAATTTGATAGTGACAAGGCTTTTTCTTCTAAAAAATTCTTTGATTCATTTAAATTAATGGGAGAGGGTGTAAAGAAAAACCCAGGAACTTTTATAGGATATATAGTATTCACTATAATTGATTCAATTCTTTATTCTTCAATGACAATAATTGTTTCAGAGATGACTAACAATATAACAAGTGGCGGTGAAAAATCAAGTGAATTTTTGGGCTTTTATATGACATGAGTTAGTTGATTTTATGTAGGTTTAATTTTGCTTTTTGCAATAATTATATTTGACTACTTTACAAATATTTATGCAGCGCTTTTTGCAAAAAGAGTTGAAATTTACTTAAGAATTAAAGCTTTGGAAAAACTGGTTGAAATTGATATAAGTTATTATTCAAAAAATCAATTAGGTTTAATAATGTCTAGAGTAATAAATGACAGCCAAGGCGCAGGAGATTCTTTTAATGATTTTCTATTAAATTTATTGTTTAGTGCTGTTAGTTTTGTAACTATGATTGTATTTATGTTTACAATTGATAGAACGTTAACTTTAATAGTTTTAGCAATATTTTTCCTATTAGTAATTATCATTTGAGTTATTTTTGTTTATTATAGAAGAGCTATCATAATATCTGTTGATGTTAAACAATCAATTGATGCAGATATAACAGATAGACTTATAAATATAAGAGCTATAAAAGCAAATGCAGCAGAAGATAGAGAAACAATAAGAAATAAAAATTTGCACAAAAAATATGATGAAAAATTGAATAAAGTTATTTGATTACAATCTATGTTGTCATTCTTTTCTTATACAATTGCTTGATCTCTTCCGATAATTACAATAATTTCAACAATAGCTTTACATGGTACAAATGATGGCAACACAGAACATCTAACTTATGTTTTGGTGGCATTTACTTCAGCTACAAACAACATACTATATGCTTTGCTTACACTACCTATTTGGATGAGGGGACTTACAAAACTTTCTAACTGTATAATGAGATTAAATTATATTTATGAATCAAATTCATTAATTGAATTTTCAGAAAACCCAAAAAAAATAGGAGATATTGAAGATATTACATTCAAAAAAGTGACTTTTAATTATCCAGAATCGCCAACCAAACAAATATTGGGACAAGTTTCTTTTACATTTGAAAAAAATAAGAGCTATGCATTTGTTGGTGAAACCGGTGTTGGAAAATCTACAATAGCTAAATTATTATTAAGATTTTATGATGTAACAACGGGAGAATTACTTATTAATGGGGTTAATATCAAGAAAATAGATCACAATGATTATTTAGATAAGGTTGGTTATGTTGAGCAAGAGCCTCAAATTTTATATGGAACTGTTATGGATAACTTGAAATATCCTTGCTTCGATAAAACTGATGAAGAAGCAATTTCTGCTGCAAAAAAAGCAAAAATTCATAATTATATAGAAAAATTACCAAAAGGCTATGATACAATTTTAGGAGAACGTGGTTTTATGTTTAGTGGAGGGCAAAAACAACGTCTAGTAATTGCAAGACTTTTCTTAAAAGATCCGCAATTACTAATTCTAGACGAGGCAACAAGTGCTTTAGATAACGTCGTAGAAAAAGAAATTCAATCAGAATTAGAAAAGCTAATGATAGGAAGGACAACTGTAGTTATAGCTCATAGATTGAGTACAATTAAAAATGTTGATGAAATAATTGTTTTAGATAAAAATGGTGTTTCACAAAAAGGTAGTTTCGAAGAACTTAAAGAAAAAGAAGGAAGATTCAAGAAACTTTATACTACAGGGTTAATGAAATAGAG
Source organism: Spiroplasma monobiae MQ-1 (assembly GCF_002865545.1). Lineage (NCBI taxonomy): Bacteria > Bacillati > Mycoplasmatota > Mollicutes > Entomoplasmatales > Spiroplasmataceae > Spiroplasma > Spiroplasma monobiae. The sequence goes on from NZ_CP025543.1 coordinate 216,997, forward strand.
GTATATCATGAACGAAATTAAGTGAGATGAAATATCAATGGAAATGATTTCATGTATTGGAACTTCAAAGTCTAATGCAATATTAGCTATAAGAGCTGCCAAAAAAAATGATTTTGATAAAGCTAAAGAATTAATTCTTGAAGCAGAAATTGAAATGTCAAAAGCTCATAACCTTCATTTTGATATCGTTTCTAGAGAAGCTAGTGGAGAGAAATTAGATTTAAAACTTATTTTTATCCATGCAGAGGATCAAATGCTTACTACACAAGCGATGATGGACTTAGCTAAAGAAATGATTGAAATGTATAAAATTATTAACAAATAAAAAAATTGGGAGGGTATTTTTATGCCAAAAGCGTTTACTATAGATTTAGGTGCAACTTCAGCGAAGTGTGCATTCTTTGATAACGATAAAGTTATCAAAACATTTGTGTATGACACAACAGAAAAAAAGGACTTACTAGATAATATTTCAAAAGAAACTTTTAGAGTAGCTGATGAAAACGGCATTAATATGCAAGAATTGGATTTTGTGGGGATTGCTGTTTGTGGTATTGTAGATAATGAAACAGGTACTGTTCTTTATTCAACTAATTTGGGTTGAAAAAATTATCCAACAAGAACTGAATTAGAAAGATTATTTAACAATAAAAACATTGTCGTTTTAAATGATGCAAAAGCAGCTACCTATGGAGAATGAAGTGTTTCTTTGAATAGAGAACCAGATTCAATGGCTCTTTTTACAATTGGAACAGGTGTTGGTGGAGGAGCTATTTTTAATAGAAAATTAGTTTTTGGAGACAACACAGGACTTCCTAGTGAACCAGGACATGGTGGAGGTTTTCAAACAGAGTATCAATGTGATTGTGGTTTGATAGGTTGTTTAGAACCAGTTTCATCAGCAACTGGAATTGAAAGAAAATTGAGAGCTGTTGGAGCTAACTCTGTTGGTCCATTAGGTCAAATATATGCTGTGAAAAAGAATGATTTACACATAATTGATGTAGCTGAATTATTTATTCAAGGTGATGAAGAAGTTGTTAATGTTTTCAGAGAGAACTTAGAACCATTAGCAAAATGTATATCTGTACTGATTCATTTCTTTGATCTTTCAATGGTTGTGATTGGTGGGGGTCCATCAAATTTAGGTATACCATTCTTAAATATAATTAAAGAAATTCTTAAAAAGTATGTTTTAGTTGAATTTTACGAAAAAATTAAACTATCAAGTTCTGAATTAGGTAATTTAGTTGGTGCTTGAGGGGTTTATCAATATGGTGTTGATAATATAATAAATAAAAAATAAATCCTAAGGATTTATTTTTTATTTAGAATTATTTTAAGAATTATTATAAAATATATTAAAGGAGAAAATTTGCATGAAAAAACTACTATCATTTATTGGTGCTATGACATTAACAACATCTACTATAGCAATTTCAACTACTGTAGTTTCTTGTAATGCAACTTGATCTATGGAATTTAAGTCCATAATAGAAAAAGAAGTTAGAAATCTTTTTAATGATGAATATTATAATATAAGTAAAAACGAAATAACTAAGGATGTTAGTATTTTTGAATTTGATGAAATAGCTTGAGAATATAAACCAAGAAAAGAAAGATGTGATGAAAATGAAGATTTTTTTTCATCAGAATTAAGTATAGAAAAAGTGTGTCAACCTGTAAACACATTTAGTTTAAGAATTAATGAAGAAATACAAAAAAATGAAACAAAGTTAAAAATATTAGCAGATAGTTCTTTTGAATTGTTTCTAGAAGCTAGTTCTTATTTTGATTCATTAGTTCCTGAATTTGATGAAAATAAAGAAGATGAAAATGAATATTATTACTATGTTTTGGACGATGAAGTCACTTACGGTAAAGCCTCAAAGGAAATTAGTTATGATTCCGAAAAGGATATATTGGATTATTTCGGAGATGAAATAATAAACCCAATTTTTCAAAAAACAGCTACTCAATTTGCTGTTTTAAGAAATAATCTTGAGTTCTTAAAGGCATTTTTATTAATTATTAAAAGTAAAACTGATGTTTACAGTGAAGAATATATTAAAAATATCCAATACATGGTAGATTATCTAGATGAAGGATGATTTATACCAATGTTTAAAATTATAAGAAAAGAAAAAGTTGTAAGTCAAGGAACTTCTATGACAAAAATGAAATACGATAAAGACATTGTTAGGTATTTGGATGTGGGTTCAAATGGAACTGAAATTTTAGAACCATATGAAGGTCTTTGAATGGATAGTCCTCCTTTTGGTGAAGAAGATCTGCTAAATCCTAAAATGACAGGATTTATTAGATTTAATCCAACAGAAGATGAACTTAAATCACAGCAACATGCAGACTTAAATTCTATAGCGGCTTCGATTAATACATATGAAGTTAATAGAATATATGGATATGGCGACTTAATTCTAGGGGGTAAAAAATAAAATGTTAAAGTTTGAAAATTACCCTGATATATTTGAATTAATAAAAGTTGTTAATACAGATAAAGATAGAAAATTTAAATTTAAAAAAGAAATATCTGATTTAAAAAGTGAATTACATAATAAAAAGTTAAAATTAAAATCTGTTAGCGGTATGTTTTTAAAAATTAGAAAAGAAAAAGAAAAGGAATTAACAGCAAGTTTAGATGTCGAACTTTCAAATGCTAGATATAAAAAGAGTGATATAAATAAGCTCTATAAAGATTACAAGTTAAATTTATCTCTTTTAAAAGAAGAATATGATATAAAAAGAGATAATAGAATTCAAAAAATGAAAGTTGAAATCTATGATATTCAAAATAAAATCGAGCAAATTAAAACTCAATTATTAGTCAACAAAGAAAAAACTAAGGAAGATAAAAATAAAATTAAAGAACTTTGAAATATAAAAAGAGAAGAAGTAGAACAAAGAAATGAATTATTACTATCTGAGCTAAAGGTTTTGAAAAATGAGACAAAAGAAAATATTTCTAAATATAAAAAAGAATACAATGAAAAACACAAAAACTTAATAAATCAATGAAAAATAGATAATCACAGTTTGGTGAATGTTGGTTATATTTTAAGAAAACTCGGTCGTAAAAGAAGATTGAAACCAATAAATAATGAAATAGATGAGACAATTTACGAATTGTCTTTAAAAGTAAATGAAATCAAAATTGACTTTAAAAATAAAGTTCAAACTGAAAAAAATAAAGTTAAAGATAAAAAATTAATAGTTAGATACAATAAAGGTAAAGCGGATCCAATAACAATAAAGACTTCTGTCGATAAAATTACTTGAGCATCAGGTAAATTATCAAACTGAAAATTTATGGTTGCAATTAAAAATGGTTTCTTCTCACTAATGCCTCTGGTTATTGTTGGTGCCATGTTTATTTTGGTTAATAACATAATTCTTGGTGCTGGTAATGGTGGAATATTTAACCTTTTCTATTTAACTGCAGATCAACTTGCTGTTTTGGATAGATTAAAGTCAATTGGTTCATACATTTGAAATGGTACATATGCATTTTTTGGACTACTATTATGTGGAGCTATATCTTATCACTTAGCTCCATATTATAAGGTTAATCAATGGGCTGCTGCAATAGTTGGCATAGTATCTTTTTTGATAATGAATCCTTCTTTTTGGGGAAATCTAGGAGTTTTTGGAACTTCTGGAATGTTCACCGCTATGATTATCGCTTTGGCTTCGACTTCTATATTCGGTAGATTATCTAAGAATGATAAGTTAAAAATAAAAATGCCTGAATCAGTTCCTGATGGTGTTGCAAAATCTTTTAATGTACTTATACCATACTCAATAACTGCCGTTTTCTTCGGTCTAATCGCATTTGCAATATCATGAATTGGTTCAATTGTTGGAGAAATAACAGTTGGGTCAAATAGTGTAACATTTATGGATATAAATGGATTAATTACAGTTGCAATTCAGAAACCTCTTGTAAATGCAGTTTCAGGGTTTGGTGGAATGATAACAATTGTTATGATATGACAATTGTTATGATTTATGGGTATTCATGCTAGTGGTATTCTTTCTCCAATAGTAGAACCGATTCAATTGGACGGTTTAACTCAAAACCAACAAGCACTGGCTGAAGGAATACAACCAGAATATGTATTTACAAATCCATTTATGAACAACTTCTTGTTTATGGGTGGTACTGGAGGTACAATTGGTTTAATTATAGCTATATTATTATTTTCAAAACGTGGTGATTATAGGTCTATGGCTAAAGTTACATTAATTCCGGCGTTATTCTGTATTAATGAACCCTTACTATTTGGTTTACCAATTGTTTTAAATCCAATATTATTTATTCCATTTGTGTTTGGACCAATAATTGCTGGTATGATTGCTTACTTTGCAACAACTACAGGAATTATGCCTCACTCAAGCGTAGTGGTTCCTTGAACGACACCGCCAATACTTGGTGGTATATTGACAACAAAAAGTATTATGGGTGGTTTAGTTGCTGCTGTTAACTTTGTAATGCTTATTTCGATTTATACACCTTTTGTATTACTTGCAAATAAAATAGAGCAACGTGAACTTTTAAATAAATTTGCACAAAATAAAAATCAAAATTTAGAAAATGTAGTAAAATTAAATAGTAATTTAAATAATTTAAATTCAACAAATGTTTAATTCACTTTGGGAGGGAAAAAAGCAATGATTAAAAAAGTACTTTTAGCTTGCAATGCAGGAATGAGTACATCGATTTTGGTAAAAAATATGCAAAACCATGCCTTTGAAGAGGATATTAATGTTGAAATAAAAGCTGTTTCAACAAGTGAAGCAAAACTCAATGGATCTTCATGAGATATTGTTCTTTTAGGGCCACAAGTAGCATATGAACTAGATGAGATGAAAACATATTTTGACACACCGGTGTTCGTGATCGATAAAGAAGATTATGGAAAAGCAAATGGTGAAAAAGTATTAGGTTTCGCATTAGCAAACTGTAAATAAAAAAAACACTTTAAAAAGTGTTTTTTTTATTGTTAAAATTATATTAGTGAGGTATTTTATGAAAAGACAATTAGGAATATCAATTTATCCTGAACAATCTAAATTTGAAAAAGACAAAGAATATTTGGATTTAGCAAAAAAATTAGGATATGAAGTTGTTTTCACAAGTGTATTACATTTTGTGGGATCTGAAAATGAAAAAGAAAAAGCGGATATGGTTTTAAAGGCAATTAAGTATGCAAAAGAAATTGGTTTTTATACAATACTTGATGTTGAATATAAATCAATGGATTTAATTGGAATAAATGTAAATGATGTTTCAAAATGTAAAGAATATGGAATTGATTGTTTAAGATTGGATTCTCCAAGTTTACCATTTGAAATAGCAAATATTACACATAACAAATTTGGTATTGATATACAATTGAACATGTCAAATAACGATAGTTTAATTGATAATGTTATGGATTATAAACCAATAAAAGAAAGACTTAGTGGATGCCATAATTTTTATCCATTGGAATATACTGCTTTACCTTTTGATTATTTCAAAGAAGCAAATCAAAAATATTTAAAACATAATTTATCAACAGCTGCATTTGTGGGTAGTCACTTTGGTGACATGACAACAGCTGTGGGGTGGAAAGAATTGCCAACTTTAGAAGAACAAAGAAATCTCTCGATATCAGAACAAGCAAAAATATTATTCTATACAAATGAAATCAACTTAGTTTTAATAGGTAATGCATATGCAACTCAAGAAGAGTTGAAGGAACTTGCAAATATAGATAGATATGAAATTACTCTAAATATAAAACCACTTTATGAATTAAGTCAAAGTGAAAAGGGTATTCTAAATTTTGATCATTTTAGAAGAGGAGATATCACAGAATATTTCGTCAGATCAACATTTTCAAGGGTAGAATTTAAAAATTCATCAATTGAGCCTAAAAATACTAAAAAGATATACAACAAGGGTGATGTTGTGATAATAAATAATAATGATATTAAGTATAAAGGTGAATGCCATATTATTGTTAAAGACAATTTTGAAGATAAACAACAAAAATACAATTGAATTGGTACTGTAAAAGAAAGTGAAAGAAGATTAATTGATTTTATTGGTCCTTGAAATCACTTTAGATTCGGAATAGAGGATTAGAAATGTTATTAGTGCAATTAAATAGTGATATGAGTTTATCAACTTTTTGAACATTATTCGCCTTTGGCGTTGCCGGGTTAATTCTAGGAATATGTTCAACAATATTTTTCATTAATTTTAAAAGAAGCAAGAAAGTGGAAAAAGATTCATTTAAAACTATTACTACAAAATTTAAAATTTTTAGATTTTGACAGTATTATGGAATATTTACCCTTGCAACGGTAGGTTATTTAATGGCCTTAATATTTCTGGGTATTTGTCTGGGAGAAGTGATATAAAATATTTTTTAAAGGTAAAAATTTTTCCAAAATTATTAAATTGTCTGGAAAAAGGTATTGCTTTTTTTTTTTTTTTTTTATACAGTTAATTTGTAATAAAAAAAGAAAGGATTAAAATGAACGATAAAAGTTTACATTTAACTAACGAAAAAAAGTTAAAGACAAAGAATATAAAAGACGCAGACAACTCTAATGGTGGATGAAGTAAATTTTTAACAATGCTTCAAGAATTAGGAAAAGTATTACAATTTCCTATTGCAGTACTGCCATTTGCAGCAATTCTAAATAGATTTGGTGCTCTTGGTATTGGTTATACATCAGAAACCGTTGAAGGCACACTTGTCATAACAAATCAGGTGGGTTACTGAATATCACTAATTATTCAAATACCAGGTTCCATACCTTTTGATAATCTTCCATTGTTATTTGCAATTGGTTGTGCATTTGGTTTAGCTAAAGATCACAGAGGTGAGGTTGCACTTGTTGCTGTTATATTTTATTTAGCCCTTGCTGGTTTGACTGCCGAAGGAACTTTACCAAATATGATTTATGGAAAAACATTAACATTTACAGATGAAAATGGAATATCGTTTTCTAAACTACTATATGTACAAATATTAAAAAGTAATGAAAATGGTACAGAAACAGTAATTTCAGGAGGGGCATATGTATTGAGTACAGGTGTTCTTGGGGGTATAGTGACTGGTTGTTTATCTGCTTATATATATAACAGATTACAAAATATAAAATTACCAACTGCATTATCATTTTTTGGGGGTCGCAGATTTGTTCCTATGGTTGCATTAACAGCTGCAATCCCGGTTGCATTTGCATTTGCAATAATTTGACCTTGAATACAATTAGGACTAATTAGTTTTGGTACTGCTGTTGCAAATCCTGAAAATCCAGCGGTTGCGATTCCTGGAACCACTATATATGCAATTTTAAATAGGTTATTATTGCCTTTTGGTTTACACCAAATTATGAATACATTCTTTTGATTTCAAATGCCTGTAAGTGGTAATGTTGTTCAACCGGGATTTGGCTCAAATCCTATAATTGGAACAGAAACAGAGATAATAATGGGAGATATCAACGCATTTGCTAGTGGTATAAGTACATCGGGCTTATTTCAATCAGGATTTTTCCCAATAATGATGGGTGGACTACCTATGGCTGCTGTGGCTATGATTATGACATCTGATAAAGAAAATAGAAAAGAAATTGCTGGATTCCTTGGTGGGGTTGCGGGTGTTTCTTTCTTATCAGGAATAACAGAACCATTAGAATTTTCATTTGTATTTATAGCTCCTGTATTATTAGGTGTTCACGCTGGATTAACAGGTATATTTATGGCAATAACCACTTCAATGAAAATTCAAATAGGATTTGGATTTAGTGCAGGATTTATAGATTTTGCTGCATCATTGCCACAATCATGAGCTTTAGCTAATGCAAGAGACTCAGTTATTTCAAATCCATTATGAATATTAGTTCTAACTGCTGCTGCTGGTGCTACATACTACTTCGTCTTTTATTTCACAATAAAAGGAATGAATTTAGCTACACCCGGTAGAAATGTAACTAATGAATCAATTAAAACTAAAGAAAATTTTGACAAAAATAAAAAGCAAACAGTATCGAGTGGAGATAAATATGAGGTTATGGCAGATAAGATTGTTAAAGCAATCGGAAAAGATAACTTTGTAAGTATTGATAACTGTGCCACAAGATTAAGATTGATATTAAAAGATAATTCTACAATAGATGATGCTTTAATTAAATCCGCAGGAACTTATGGCATTAAGAGATTGGGTAATGAAAGTTTGCAAATAGTTGTTGGGTCTGATGTTGAGCATACTGCCAATGCATTAAGAAAAATATTAAACCATTAAAGTAAATATATAAAAGAAATGTTTACATTTCTTTTTTTGGAGGAAATATGGCTTTTAACTTTGACAAAGATACTGATTGAATATTCACTTTTTGTAAAAATTGCTGAGACTTTAAAAAATTTGTTTTTCAAAAACCAATAAATTTCGAGTTAAAAAATTCATACATTGGTATTTGTACAAACTGCAAAAAAAATCAAAGAATAAATCTTATGGAAGCAAGAGATTATTATGGGCATTTAAATGATCATAATAACTAGTACAAATATGAGTAACTTTCCATGATGAGTTATATTAATAATAATTTTTGCAATTTTAATCCTATATTTTTTAATCCCTTGAAAGAAGATTTATTCTAAAAATAAAGATAAATCTGATTTAATAAATGAACCTAAGGAATATTTGGATAAAAATAAAAATACTAATTTAACTAAAAACATTGCAAATCCTCAAAATAAACCAATGTTAGGTATTTATAACTGATTTGGTAAAAAAGAAGCCTTACGATTAAAAACTCTAATATATGTTAAACCAGAGGAGGATAGTTGTGAACTTTGCATACCTTTTGAAAATAAAATTTTATCATTAGAACCTTATGACAATAAGTACTTGACAATGAGTGAAGCTATTTCAAAAGGATACCATCACATTGGCTGTAAACATAAAGATTTGGACTATTTTCCTGGTAGCACAAAAATCAAGGAAAATAGATTTACAATTAAAGAGCAATCTGAAAAACACTCAATCGTTTTAGGACTTTATAAGTTAGAAAATGATATTAGAAATTTGAAATATGAATTTGATAATGTTAAACAAACTGATAAATTGAATTATGAAATAATTTTAAAATCTGAAGAAATCCATAGATATTGTTTAAAAAATAACTTAATTAGAAATAGCGAAAGAGAAAATCCTAATATTTCAGATCTTAAAAAATTTAGTTAATTAATTTAAAAAAGTTAATTTTTTTTAAAAAACTATAATATAATAATTAAGGTTTAAAGAAAGAAGCGCACAGCTCACCGTAATTTCAAAAGAAACGGTAAAACTTATTTATTATTGATATATATATAAAATAAATAAATTTTAAGTGTGCTCCTAATCTTTTTACGGCACACTTTTTATTTGGAGGAAAAATGGCAGACATTAAAAATATAAAAACAGATTTTGTTAACAGAGAAATTAGAGCTAAACAAGTTTTAATTATTAATGAAGATGGTACAAAAAATGGACCACTTAACAAATTTGAAGCTTTAAAATTAGCAGAAGAAGCGGGTTTAGACTTACTTCAAGTGGGTATGCAAGACAACGCTACAGCTATTGCTAAAATACTTGATTATGGGAAATTTAAATACGAACAAAAGCGTAAACAAAAAGAGAACAAAAAAAATCAAGTTAAAGTTGAAAACAAAGAAATCCGTTTAACTGTGGGAATTGGTGATCATGATATGGACACAAAAGCTAGAAAAGCTAGAGAATTCCTAGAAGCGGGAGATAGAGTTAAAATTTCATTAAAATTTAAAGGTAGAGAGATTACTTTCCAAGAGTTTGGAAAAGAAACTTTAGAAAAATTCTACAAAAAAATTGAAGATGTTGCAAAAGTCGAAAAAGAAGCCAAACTAAATACAAGATTCTTAGATATGTATGTAGTGCCAAAAAAAGGTTAATTATAGGAGGAGAGAATTTATGCCAAAAATGAAGACAAAAAGCTCTTTAGCTAAAAGAGTTAAGAAAAATGGTGCAGGTAAATTAAAAAGAGGTAAAGCTTATAGATCTCACTTAGCACAAAATAAATCAACAAAACAAAAAAGACATCTAAAAAAAGCAACTTTCGTCTCAGCTGGAGATATGAAACGTCTAAAAGGATTATTACAAAACTAATATAGGAGGTAGAACAATATGGCAAGAGTAAAATTTGGTAAAGTAACTAGAGCAAGAAGAAAACGTTGAATTAAAAGAGCAAAAGGTTACTATGGAACAAAAAAAGCAAACTATAAAAAGGCTCATGAACAAGTTGTACGTTCTATGGCTTATGCTTTTGTTGGACGTAAACTTAAAAAACGTGATTTTAGAAAATTATGAATTATTCGTATAAATGCGGCGGTTAGACCATTAGGATTAAGTTATTCTAAATTTATGAATGGTTTAAAAATTGCGGGAATTGATATTAATAGAAAAATGTTATCTGAATTAGCAATTCATGAACCAAAGCAATTTGAAGCAATCGTGGCTTCATCTAAAAAAGCTTTAGATTCTAAAAAATAATAAAAGTGAGCATTAAGCTCATTTTTTTATTTGTGATAAAATTAATCTATAAAAGAGGAATTGTTATGGCTAAAATATTAGAAGATAATCAAATAGAGTTTTCAAAAGAAGATTTAATTTCTGCTTGAGACAATTCTCCAACTCTAATCAACAAAGATGAAAAAAAATTTAGAATGTGTTTTATTTGTAAGTTCTTCATGATAAAAGATAATTTTGAATACGGAGATTTATCTTGGGTTTGTGAATTTATTGACTTGAAACATTTTAATTTAGATTCTTCAAATATAATTGCAGTTCATCCCGGCTGTAGAGAGTTTAGACATAAAGATGATTGTACAAAGATAATACAAAAAATAAAAGCAGCACAATGAAGTGCTGCTGAATAAAAGAAAATAGATATCTGTGATATCTATTTTCTTTTATAATTTAATCCAGTTAAGTTTTGAACTTTTGTAAGTTTCTTTCTAGCAATTTTACGAGCTTTTTCGGCTCCTTCTTCTAATCATTTATCTACTAGATCTGAGTTACTTAGTTCATCAAACCTTTTTTGAATTCCTTCTAAAAGTTCAACAACAACTGAACTAACTTCTTCTTTTAGAACACCATAATCTTTTCCTTCAAAGAATTTTTCAGTTTCTTCAATTGAAATGTTTTTAAGTGCTGAATAGATGGTTAACAAGTTACTTACTCCGGGTTTGTTTTCCGGATCAAATTTAATTATATTTTCTGAATCAGTAACAGCCGATTTAATTTTTTTCTTAACATCTTCAATATTATCCAAAAGTGCAATAAAACTTTTTGGATTTGCAGCTGATTTAGACATTTTTTTTGTTGGATCTTGCAAGTCCATTATTTTAGAACCTATTTTTGGTGTGTAATGTTCTGGAATAGTAAACATTTCACCAAATTTATTATTCATTCTTTCTCCAATGTTTCTTGCAAGTTCAATATGTTGTTTTTGATCTTTTCCCACAGGAACAAACTCAGGATCATACATTAAAATATCTGCAGCCATTAAAACTGGATAAGTTAATAATCCTGTTGGTATAAATTCGGTACCGTTTTCTGATTTAACTTTTGTAGATTTGTCCTTAAATTGAGTCATTCTTTGTAATTCCCCAATAGTTGTATTACAAGTAAGAATTCAAGCTAATTGAGTATGTTCTAATATTTCGCTTTGAATAAATACTGTAGATTTTTCAGGGTCCATTCCACAAGCGAAATATAAAGTTACCATATTTTTAATGTTTTTTCTTAATACTTCTTTTTCAATTGGTGTTGTTATTCCATGCAAGTTTGCAACAAAAACGTACATATCAAATTCATCTTGTAATGCAACAAAGTTTCTCATGGCTCCAATGTAGTTTCCAAGTGTCATTTGACCAGTTGTTGTTATTCCTGATAACATTCTTTTTTTATCCATATTCTTACTCCTTGATTTACAAATTATATTATACAATCTTTATATATTTTTCTTTTAAAAATAAGTAAAATTAATTATAGTTTAGAGGTGAAATAATGTTTTCTTTTAGCATTATAAAAAATGATTATAAAAGTACAGAAGAAGTAGTCTCTAATTTGAGAGAAAAACTTGAATTAAGAGGATGAGTATATAATGAAATAGATCCTAATTATGTTTTCATATTTGGTGGTGATGGTACTTTTTTAAAAGCTGTTTCAATATATAAAGAAAAGATAAAAGATATTGAATTTGTTCCATTTAAAAGTGGTGGAATAGGTTTCTATACAAATAAAAATAGAGTTGAAAACATAGATGATACAATAGAATCGATTGAAAATAAAAGTTATAAATTAAATGAATTTGAACTTTTGGAAGTTAAAACAAAAAGCAAAAATTTGGTTGTTGCAAATGAAATTAAAATATTAAATGAAAAAAATCCTTTATATGTAGAAATATATATAAATGATGAATTTCTAGAAAAATTCCACGGTACAGGAATAGTTATATCAACTTCCAATGGAAGTAGTGGGTATATGAAATCAGCAGGTGGAGCTGTTATTCTTGCCAAAGATAGCAAAGTATTTCAGATGCAAGAATTAGTGCCTGTAAGTACTAATAAATTTAGAACTTTGAATGCTCCACTTATCTTGAATGATAAACACGTTATTAAGTTCAAGTTTGAGGAGAATTCAAATGAGATGATGGTGATTGACACTGTTCAATATCCTGTTGATGAATTAGAACTTGAAATCAAACCATCAAAAACAACTATCAAAGCGGTTGCCGATCATCAATCTGCAACTAAAATTGAAATATTGAGAGATATTTTTATTAAAGATAAGGATATTATTGAATAATGAACTCAATAATATATATAGTTTTAGGGATAGCTTTCACAATATGTTTTATATCATTGTTTACCTATTTTTCAATTAGTAAAATGATTAAATCAAAAAAAGAAAAGTTTGGATTAGAATCGTTTGAAAGATCAGATACAATATATGACAAGATATTAGTTGAACTTGGAACTATTGAAAATATAGATTTTTTAAATGATCAAAAGATTAATGTGCTCTCAGACAAACTTGTAAATATTGAAAATTTAAAAAAAATGAAAATAAAAGTTCAAATAGAAGGTAAGGAATTAACTCTTTCTTCAAAAGAATTTGTAATAAAGTTATTTTTGAAAAGACTAAAAGATGAAATAAAAAAATAAGATAATTCATTATCTTATTTTTTTATTGTAATTATAAATACCACCATCTAAAGTTCTTGCATTATAACCAAGTTCGCTTAAAAATCTAGCAACTTGACCACTCCTGTTGCCTGCGTTACAAACTGTTACTATTGGTTTGTTTTGAGGGTTATACTCATCTAAATACTTTTTAAAATCATCTAAAAACTGATCTATATGTATATTAATGGCTCAATCAAAATGTGGCAATGTTTTGAATTCTGTTCTCGTTCTAACATCTAATGTAAATAAATTTTCTTTATTTTGAGCATATTCTTCAACTGAAATTAACATTAAATGACACCTTCTTTCAAATTAATTTTAATACTTTATATAAGAAATAAAACAAGATTTTTCAATCAAAATAACTTTACTTTACCTATAAATAACTTATAATTAAAGAGTATTTAATTCTGGTTGACGTTTTAAAAAATAAACTAAACAAATAATAAAAACTAAAGAAATGGAGAAACAAATATGGCAGATATTAAATTTATGGCCCTTGGTGGTCAAGACGAAAGAGGAAAAAATATTTTTGTTATTAGTGTTAATGATGATTTGTATATTTTTGATGCTGGTATAAAATTTCCAGAAAGAAGTGTTTTAGGAATAGATGTAATTATTCCTAACTTTGAATTTTTAAAAGCAAATGCTAAAAAAATTAAAGGTATTTTTTTATCAAACCCAAGCTCAAATAACTCAGGAGCTATAAGTTATATTTTGAGAGAAATAGATGTACCAGTTTATTGTAATGAACTTACAACAACTATTTTAAAATATAGAAATATGAAATATAGAATTAAAAATAGAGAGAATAACTTCAAAATAATAAATGATAAAGATATTGTTTCATTTGGTGATGTTAAAATCGAAGCTTTTAGAACAACTGCAGCCTTCCCAGAATCATTTGGATTTGCAATGCATACTGAAGATGGTGTAATTGTTTACGCTGGAGATTACATTATTGACGGAAATGAACAATCATATTTTTCAACAGACATGAACCATTTAAATGAAATTGCTAAAAAAGGAGTATTAGCTTTGATTAGTGATGCTGAATACGCTTCGAGAATTGGATATACTGTTCCAAACCACAGAATCGATAAATTTATAGCAGCTCCAATGAAGGACAAAAAGAGACGTTTAATCTTAGGTATGTTTGAAGAAGATGTCTTTAAACTATTCGAAATTATTAAACAAGCCAAAGCAAATGATAGAAAAATTGCTGTTTATGGAAAAACTATAACAAAGGTTGTTGAATCAAAAGTTATTCAAGAAAGTTTACAAATATCAGAGAAAGATATTATAAGCATTGAAGAATTTACAAAATCAGAAGATGGTATTTTAATGTTAACTGGAGCAGGAGATTTGCTATATACTAGACTTGCAAAGATTGCTGCAGGTAATGATGATAAAGTAGAATTTACTGAAAACGACACAATTATATTAGCCACCCCTCCAGCAGCAGGTGTTGAAAAAAGACATGCTGAAATTTTGGATGAATTAGCAAGAACTAATGCTAAATTAGTTTCTTTAAGTGATAAGAACATTTGATCAATGAGAGCAAGTTATGAAGATATTAAATTAATGACTAGAATCATGAGACCAAAATCATTTATACCAATCAAAGGATTATATAAAGATTTCTTATCTGCTGAAAGAGCTGCAATTGAAGCTGGAGTAGAAAAGAAAAATATTCAATTAATTAATAATGGACAAATTTTAAAAATAGCAGAAGAGGGTAAATTGATTATTGCTTCTGATTCTATTAAAACAGCAGATGTTTATGTTGATGGAATTGGTGTTGGTGATATCGGAGCTGTTGTTTTAAATGAAAGAAAACAACTTGCAACTGATGGGGCTGTAATTATTGGTGCAAATGTAAATAACAAAACAAAGGATTTAATATCATTGATTGATATTCAAATGCGTGGAGTTATCTACATTACTGAAGAAAATCCAATATTTAAATTAATGCAAAAGCAAATAGTTGATATATTAGATAAATACAAAAATGAATCTAAAACAAACCCAAGTGCATATGATTTAAATGCTATTAAAAAAGAGATTGTTTCAAGAATTAGAACAACACTAAAACAAGAAACGGGTAAACAACCAATTGTATTGGTAATAATAAATGAACTAGATGGATCATTCTTTGAACCAAGACAAAATAGAACAAAAAACTCATAATTTAGTTATGGGTTTTTTGTTAATTGATTAAAAAAAATCTCTAAAATATATTAAAATCATATGGTAAGGGCAACAAACGAAGGTGGAATCATGAATAATTTTAATGGGCTAAACAATGAAAATGATAACGATCGCACAAAAGCCTTTACTATACAAAAGAAGCAAAGAAAATCAGATTCTGTTTCTTGAATAGTAGGGGCGCTATTATTATTCTTCTTAAATTTAATGTCATTAGGAAGAATTACAATCATCGGACAATTTATAGACGATGTAATTTTTAATTTACCATTTGGTTGATTTAAGTACTTTTTATATTTGTTATTCTTTATGATTGATTTTGCAATATACTTTGGAATTAAATTTAAACCTAAGAAAAGATTTTTAGCTATGGTTATTTTAACTTGAATAGTTTTATGCTGAATAATATCTTCAATATTATTCATTGTTGCATTTCATACAAAAACAGAATCATTTCAAATAGAAAAAATATGATCAACTTCTATACTTAAAGATTCTGTTGGTTCATATATTTCTAATTGAAAGGCAAACTCTATGTTTGAAAAGAATAGTGGAAGTATTTGAATAGCTGACCCATCAACTTACTTCACTTTTTGATCTGGTGGAGGATTAATTGGTACTGTTCTTGCTGGGATTGGTGCATACACTTCAATTTACTTTGGGTTAATCATTGCTCTGTCATTTTTTATAATAGATATGGTTTGAATTTTTACAGGAGATCCCTTCTATTTCTTAAAACCTAAAGGAAAACGAAGAGGTAAAAGATTAAGAATTCTTTCTTTGAAAAGTTTTGCCTATTCAAATACGAATCAAAATTATAAATCTAAAAAACCCAAAAGAACTAAAAGCATTTTCAACTTGATTAACGTTGAAGATGAAGATACTTTTGATGAAAGAATGATTATTTCTTCTGTTAAAGAATCAGACTTTACAATAGAATTACCAAGTTTCAATAGGCATAACGAAAGAAATATATATGAAGAAGTACACACTGATTTCTATAATGATGACTTTGCTAATATAAACTTGGAAGACTATAATCCAAATCAAAACTATAAAGATGAATTTATCATTAAACCTGTTCAAAGCATGAATAGAGTGGTTGATTTTAATTTAGATAAAATTAGAGAAGAAGCAAAAATGCGCGCCGAATCTTCAATAAAAGAAGAACCGATTTATTCTCCTAATTATGATGAAGAATATGATTATAATTTGCCACTTCCATCAGAATCAAAATATGGTCAAGTTTCTACAGAACAAGCCAGAGAAAGATTGGCTAAAGAAACAAACATTACACCATTTGGTGCAAATGGTAAAACTCAAGAACTTTTAAATTCAAGAATTAAAAAAGATTCTAAAAAAGAAGTTGCTCCTGAAGGTCAAATAACTTTAGACTACTTTATAAATGAAACTAAAAAGGAAAAAGAAGAAGCTAAAAAAGCAATGGAGGATTACAGTGACTACACTTCTCCAATGCAAGAAAATCTAGCAAGAAATATATTATTCCCATCTTCAGGTTACCAAGCGAGAAATAATTACAACCATACAATGGAAGTAAATACTAAAAAGGCTGTTGAAAAAGAACAATATGTAAATGACCTATATGAATTACCATCAGCTAACATATTAAAGGATCAAGAAGTTAATCAACAATATCAAGAAGAAGTTAAAGCTGCTGCAAATAAAAAGGCAGAAATAATCAATGAGACATTTAGACAATTTGGTGTTAAAGCAAGTGTTACAAACATGAGTATTGGACCAACTGTTGTTAAATTTGAAGTTCAACCTGAACCAGGAACAAAAGTTAATAGTGTAACTTCACTTGAAAATGATTTAAAATTGGCTTTAGCGAGCCAAAACGTAAGAATTGAATCTCCAATTCCAGGTAAAGCAGCTGTTGGTATTGAAATACCAAATGATAAACCAGAAATTGTTCCTATGAAATCTGTTCTTAATGGAGCTCCTCCTTTAAAAATGGGAAATAAATTATTTATGGCAATTGGTAAAACTGTAACGGGTGAGAACTTGTTTGCGGAATTAGATAAAATGCCTCATTTGCTTGTTGCAGGATCAACAGGTAGTGGTAAATCAGTTATGATAAATGGAATTATTTCATCTATTTTAATGAGGGCAAAACCACATGAAGTAAAATTTTTGATGATAGACCCTAAAAAAGTTGAATTATCAGTTTATTCTTCAATTCCTCATTTATTAGCTCCAGTCATAAGTGATATGAATATTGCAAATAATGCATTAAAAAAAGTTATAAACGAAATGGAAAGAAGATACGCTTTATTTACAACTCATGGAGTTAAAAATATAGCAGACTTTAATAAGAGGCAAGAAAATTCTTCCACTAGACTTCCTTACTATGTAGTTATTATTGATGAACTTGCAGATTTAATGATGACTTCTAATAAGAAAGATGTTGAAGACTCAATTATGAGATTGACTCAATTGGCTCGTGCATCTGGAATCCATTTAATTGTTGCAACACAAAGACCATCAACAGATGTTATTACTGGTGTTATTAAATCAAATATTCCTGTAAGAATTGCATTTTCTGTAACTTCTGCAATTGACTCAAGAACAATTCTTGATGCAAGTGGTGCTGAAAAATTAATTGGTAAAGGAGATTTATTATATACTCCTCCAGGAAGTTCGAGTTTAATTAGAGCGCAAGGTGCTTATATTAGTGATGAAGAGATTGAAAATTTAGTAAGACATTGCTCAAGTCAACAACAACAAATATTTGAAGCAGAGTTTATGAAACAAGATGAAGATAATCGTTCTATTGAATCAGGTGCAAGTTCAGATCCTTTATTTGAAGAAATAAAAGAATTTATAATTAAAACAAAGGGAGCTTCAACAAGTTCAATTCAAAGAAGATTTAATGTAGGTTATAACAGGGCTGCTAGAATAATTGATGAATTTGAAATGCTAGGTTTCATTGGGCCACAAAACGGTTCAAAACCAAGAGAAGTTTATATTACAAATGAAGACATTGAATAAAATCAGCAAAAATAAATGCTGATTTTTTTTAAGACTATATAATAATACTGAGGTGAGATTTTATGGAAAACATAGTTAAAAATTTACCAGAAAAACCTGGATGTTACTTATATAAAAATAAAGACAATAAAATTATCTATGTTGGTAAAGCTAAAAATCTCAAAAAAAGAGTTTCAAGTTATTTTAATAAAGCTCATAACTTTAAAACAACACAACTTGTCAGAGATATTGTTGATATTGAAACGATAGTTACAGATAACGAAAAAGAATCTCTAATATTAGAGCAAAACTTAATTAAAAAGTATAGACCAAGATATAATATTGTGTTAAATGATGATAAAAAGTATCCTTATATTGCAATAACAAAAGAAAAAGACCCTGTCTATGTTTATACAAGAAATTTTGATAATAAAAATCAAATATCTTTTGGACCATTACCAGATGGCACAAGCGCAAGAAATATATTAAAAACATTAGAGAGAATTTATCCCTTAAGAAGATGTAAAGGTAACTTAGGTAAACCTTGTATTCATTTTCATATAGATCAATGTTCGGGTGCTTGTTTTCGAGAAGTTGACCCAAAATTCTATGATGACCAAATTAATAATGTTAAGAATTTTTTCAATAGAACAAATGAAGACTTCAAAAATAAGTTGGAAGAGAAGATGTTTATAGCATCTGACAATCTTCAATTTGAGGAAGCTCAAAGAATAAAAGACATTATAAGTCATCTAAACTTTTCTGTGACCGAGCAATTTGTAGACTTTAACGATAATCTGAACAGAGATGTATTTAACTTTTTTGAAACAGAAGAATATATTGCATATGTTGTTTTATTCTATAGGAGTGGAAAACTTATATTAAAAGATCAAATTATAGTAAAAAATAAGTCTCAAGATCCAAAAGCTTTGTTTGAAAATTTTATTATGCAAATATATGCAAAGAACATGCTTCCTGATTTTATTGTTATTCCTAAAGAATTAGAAAATACAAGTTTGAAACTTTTATTTAAAGACAAAATAACTTATGGGAATGACGAAGGAAATTTAAAGGTTCTAGAACTGGCAAAAAATAATGCAAAAGAATTTATTAGACAAGAAGAAATGTATAAAAGTCAAAAATCAATTAGTAAGGAAGAATTACTAGATAAGTTACAAAAAACTCTTAAGCTTCCAAAATATCCATATCATATTGAAATGTTTGACGTAGCAAATATATTGGATGAATTTGTAACTGGAGCAATGGTTGTGTTTAAGGGTGGTCAACCTAGCTTTAATGATTTTAGAAAATACAATATCATAATAGATGAAAAAGGTGATTTTCAAAGAATGCAAAACATGATATATAGAAGATATCAAAAAGATTTAAATCAAGAAATTAATTTACCGGACTTGATTATTATGGATGGGGGTAAAATTCAAGTGCATGCTGCAAAATCACAATTAGAATTATTAGATTTGGATATACCAATTATTGGTTTAGTAAAAAATGATAAGCATAAAACAGAGTATATATTAGACACTAATGAACAAGAAATTAGATTAGATAAAAGTTCTGAAGAGTTTAAATTTTTAGAATTGGTACAAAATAGAGTTCATAACTATGCAATATCAAGTTTTAGAAAAAAACAAGCAAAATCATTTTCTAAAGATGATCTTTCTTCAATAAAAGGAATTGGAGAGAAAATGATAATAAAAATAAATCATTCATATCCTTCTAGAAATGACTTTTATAACGCTAGCCATGAGGAAATTAAAAAAATAGTAAAGAAAGATGAAATAGTTCTTGCAATCAAAGAGTTGAAAAACAAATTAGAAATCAAAAAATAGAATAATATACTTATTTTTCAATCAAAAAAATGTATAATATTTTAGTTAAATAAAAGGGGATTAATATGACAGATAAAGATATTATTTTAACAGCTGAAGGGCTACAAGAATTAAAAGATGAATTAGCACATTTGATAAATAACATTCGTCCGCAAGTTATTCAAGAACTTGTTGAGGCTCGTGCACAAGGTGATCTATCAGAAAATGCTGATTATGATGCAGCAAGAAACAGACAAGCAGAAGTTGAAGCTAGAATTAAAGAAGTTGAAGCAATGCTTTCTAAAGCAAAAATTATTGAGGACACTAACTCAAAAAACAAAGAAGTAAAAATTGGAAGCCAAGTTACATTTACAAGTCAAAAAACTAAAAAAGACATGAGTGTAAAAATTGTTGGTGCTATTGAAGCTGACCCATTTGAAAACAAAATCTCAAACGAATCACCATTAGCAAAAGCTATGATGGGAAAAGTTGTTGGAGATTCAGTTGAAGTTAGAGAACTTAAAGAACCTTACAAAATAACAATTAAAGAAATTAAATAATTTGACCTAATAAATCTATTAGGTTTTTTTATACAAGGAGTAAACTATGCTAAAAATACAAAGCACATTTAAAAATGAGTTACCTACAATTTATTTAGTTGGAACCCCGATAGGGAACCTTGATGATATATCAAAAAGAGCTATAGAAGTTTTTGAAAAAGCAGATGTCGTATATTGTGAAGATACTAGAGTTAGTTTCAAATTATTTGAAAAACTTAATTTAAGCAAAAAACTAAAAACTTTACACAAGTTTAATGAATACTCTATAAGCGAAAGTTTTATAGAAGATATAAATAAATATAGCAATATTGCTGTTATAAGTGATGCTGGAGTTCCTTGTATAAGTGATCCTGGAGCAATTGTTATAAAACAAGTTTTAGAATCAGATGTTGAAGTTAATATAACTTCAGTAAATTGCGGTCCTGCATATGTACATGCTATAGCGGCATCAGGTTTTGTTTCTAGAAGAAATCTTTTTTTAGGGTTTTTAGATAAAAAAAATATTGAAAAAGATATCAAAAAAGTTATAGACAAACAAAAAAATGAAGAAGTTATAATATCTTTTTATGAATCTGTACATAGAATTCAAGCTACTATAAATCAACTTTCATTAATTTTAAATGAAGATACAAAAGTTGTTATTGCAAGAGAATTAACTAAAATAAACGAAGAATATCTAAGAGGTACTGTTAAAGAGGTGAGTGATTATATAAACTCTAATCTTTTAACTCTAAAAGGAGAGTTCTGTGTAGTTATTGATTCTTGGTTTGAATCAAATAACGGCTCTGAAATTGATATGGATAAAATAATATCTGAAGTTGAAAAACTAATTAAAGAAAATATAAGCAAAAAAGATGCTATAAAAACTATATCTAAAAAATATAATGTAAACAAAAATGACTTAACAAAATATTTTTATAAATAATTACTTTTTTAATATTTAAAGCGATATAAATATTGGGAGGTTTTCATATTATGGAAAAACTAAATTTAAATCAAAAAAGAGAAATTGTTGGTGGTAAAGGCATTACTGGTGCGCTATTGAGTGGAATTGGTTCGATTGCAAAAGGCGCAGCTGATTTTTTAACTAATACAGTTGGGGCTATATCAACAACTGTATTTACTGCTATGTCATTGAATAAAGTTGACAAGTTAGAATCAAAAATTGGTAATTCTACTTTTAAAACAGATAATACAACTTCTAATAAAATTAATTTAGAAGCTGATTATAAAACTCCAAATGTTGTTAGTTTATTCTAAGGTCTTATTGACCTTTTTTATTAAAAAAATACAAAAAACTAATATTTTTATATTAATTTAGTATAAAATTATTTAGGTTGCTAGTTTCAACCGCACTTTGTATGTAAGAAAGTAGTTTGAAAAATAACTCACATGCAAGGCGAGTCTAGACTGGAGGAATAAAGATGTTCGCAATTATAAAAACAGGTGGAAAACAAATAAAAGTTTCAAAAGATGATGAAATCTACGTAGAAAAATTAGAAGTTGAAGAAGGTAAAAAAGTTACTTTTAATGAAGTTCTAATGATCGATGGAACAGTAGGGTCGCCTTTAATCAAGGGGGCAACAGTTACAGGAACTGTTGTTAAACAAGGTAAAGGTAAAAAACTTAGAGTTGTTAGATATCACCCAAAGAAAAACGTTAATAAAGTTTATGGTCACAGACAACCATATACAAAAGTTAAAATTGATGCAATTTCATTAGGTGGATCAAAAACAACAACAGATTCAGCTGAAACAAAAACTACTGCAACAGCACCTAAAACAGCTGCTGCACCAAAAACTACTACAGAACCAAAAACTGAGGAATAGTAAATGGTAAAAGCTAAGATTGTTGAAAAATACAATAAAGTAAATTCATTTGTAATAAAAGGACACGCAAATAGTGGTGAATATGGTCATGATCTTGTGTGTGCAGCTATTACAGGGATAGTGGGCGGAGCATTAAATGCATTTGATATTAAATTTAATGAAAATGTAAACATTAATGTTACTGAAAATGAAATAAAAATTGAAGTTATCAAAGAAGATGAATTACTAGATTCTTTAATTAATTTTATGATTATTCAGTTAGAAACTATTCAGGTGCAATATCCAAAGAATTTTAAAATAGAAAGGATGATTTAATATGCGTTTCTTATTAGGATTACAATATTTTGCTTCTAAAAAGGGAGTTGGGTCAACTAAAAACGGGCGTGACTCAGAATCAAAACGTTTAGGAGCTAAAAAAGCAGATGGACAATTTGCTAATGCGGGTTCAATTATTTTCAGACAAAGAGGAACAAAAATCCATCCAGGTGCAAATGTTGGACGTGGTGGAGATGATACACTATTTGCTTTAGTATCAGGTATAGTGAAATACCAAAGATTTGGTAAAAACAGAACTAGAGCTGTAGTTATTCCACAAGAATCTAAATAATAATACAAAAGGCTCGTTTTTCGTGCCTTTTTTTAGTGAGAAGAGGATTAAAATTGTTACTAATATTAAGTTTAGGGTTAACTTTTATTATTCTTATATTTATAATATTTTACTTATTAAAAATATTTAAGAATAAAAACAATAAAAGTGATAATAAAAATATAAAAAAGGATTTAGAGGATTTCAAAAAAGTATATCAAAATCAATCAAACAAGAAAGTTAGAATTGAAGATGTTGGTGTTGTTGAAACATTCAATAGATTTCCATTTTTGAGTGAATTTAATGAAGTTTTTAAAAAATTTCCAAGTGAAACTTTGATTAATTCTTTAAAACATACTCAAAAAAGTTTTTACGAGTATTGAGCCAATAAAGAGTTTGATTTCTTTGTTATTTTTGAAAAACTCTCAAAAGAAAAATTAGTTATTTTTGGATCTGAGAGTTTAATAAAGATTTACAATGAATTTTGTATAAGCATATTCAATTTATATAAAGAAACTTTTATAAATTCTGTAATACCAGCAACAATTTCTAAATTTGAAAATGAAGTTTATAAGTTAATGAATCCAGAATTTTTAAATGATTTTGTGGATTCAAAATTTCTTGAGTTTTGTGAGGGTATTGATAATATAATATCAACAATAGAAAAAGAAATGTATCTTGGTAAAAACGGTCGTCAAAAAACAGAACAACAAAATTTTGATGATAGAGAAAAAGAAGAAAAGTTAAGCAAAGCATATAGGGTGTTGGAAGTATCGCCATTGGAAACTGATGATAAAATTAGAAAATCTTATTTAAGATTAGCAAAAATTTATCACCCAGATAAAAATGATAAAGATTATGCAAAACAAAAGATGTCAGAAATTAATGATGCTTATGACACTGTTGTTAATGATAGAAAGAAAAATTAGGTAAAAATAAATGAATGTAGAAAAAGAAATCTTGCTTGGTCAATATTTTGATCAAGCTTTAGAAGAAACAAAAAAAATAGTAGCAATCCCTTCATATAGAAGAGATTTGACTTATGGAGCACCAGTTCATGAAGATACAAAAAAAGTTCTTGATCATTGTGTTGAACTTTTAAATACATTTGGATTTAAAACTTTTATAGCACCAGATTATAGATATGGATATGCGGATTACGGTGATGGTGATAAATTATTTGGAATTATTTGTCACTTGGATGTGGTTCCTGCTGGAAATATTGATGAATGGGAAACAAATCCTTTTGAACCAATTATTAAAGATGGTAAATTAATTGGAAGAGGAACTTTTGATGATAAAGGTCCAACAATGATGAATATATTTGCTTTTAAATATTTAATTGATAATGGTTTTGAACCAGATTATAAAATTCGCTTCATATTTGGTACAAGTGAAGAAACAAATTGAGAGTGTATGGAAGCTTATGTTAAAAATGAGCAATTATGTGATTTGGGATATGTCCCTGATGGTCATTTTCCTGTTGTATATGCAGAAAAATGAATTGCAGATGTTGATTTAATTGGCAATTTTGATTCAGAGTTCGAATTGAGCGGTGGAGAAGTATACAATGCTGTAAATGACATTGTTAAATATAAAGGGCCAAAACAAAATGAAATAGCATCTTGATTAAAAGAAAATTCAATTGAATCTTATGAGAGCGATGGATACCTTTTTGTAAAAGGGGTTTCAGCTCATGGTAGTTTGCCATTTAAAGGAGTTTCAGCTTCTACTTGATTGTTAAAAGCAATCCATGAAAATGGTATATATCACCCTTTAAGTAGTTTTGTTTCAGAATATGCTCATTTAAATTTTGATATGAAAGAAATTTTTGGAGATTTATCTGATGAAACAGGTGATTTAACTGCATGTAATGGTATTGTGAGTGTTTCAAAAACAGATTACAGATTCACAATAAACTTTAGAATTCCTTGTACAAAAGACCCTAAAAAAGATGTTGTTGAGGTTTTGGAAAAATTTGTAAATGAAAAAGGACTTAAAATGAAATTATCTTCAATAGAAGATAGGGTTTATTTTCCTAAAGACAGTGATGTTGTTAAAAACATTATGGAAGTTTATAAAGAAGTCACTGGTGATTTAAAAGCAGAACCAATTGCAATTGGTGGAGGGACTTTTGCTAAATCTATGCCAAACATGATTGCGTTTGGGGCAGAATTTGATTTAAATGACTCTACAATGCATGCTTATAATGAATATGTAAAAATTGATGACTTGAAAAAAATGATGGAAATTTATGCAAAATCTTTAGTGAAATTAACTAAATTTAAATAGTGAAAAAAGAACTTAAAACATTCAAATACGCTTCTATGAATGAAGCTAATTCATACTTGTTAATTAATAAAGAAAATAAAAAGGCAATTCTTATTGATGGTGGTTACCAACAAGAGACAATATTAGCTTATTTAATAAACTACAACTTGGAATTAACAGACATACTTATAACGCATTTTCATCACGATCATACTGTTGGTTTAGATAAACTGGCAATTAAAACAAAAGCGATTATACATATACATGAAAAAGATTATCCATTTTTATTGGACAAAAGAATTAATGGGAGTCAATATGGACACAATATTAATTTTGAAGACGGTTCAATAAAGTATGATTTATTTAATGATTTAAAAGAAATTGTACTAAATAATTTTGAAATACAAATAATACCAAAAGGTGGTCATTCAAAAGGAACTACTTTTTATCAAGTAGATAAAGAACATTTGTTTATTGGAGATACATTATTCATTAATGGATTTGGATATCACAAAAAAATGTTTCAAAATAGTGAACACCCTTTAAAATTAATGTTTGAGTTAACTTGTGATGATAAAATATTCTTTGAGTCAATAAAATCTATTGGTAAAGAATATTTTAATTATAAGCTTTATCCAGGGCATTGAGAATCTGGATTTAAATTGGTAGATATCACAAAACAAGAAGATCATCCTTATAATAAACTTTAAAATAATGCTTCAAGCATTATTTTTTTGTTTAAAAGAGTAGTTAAAAAATGTTATACTATACTTGTTTGTATATTTATTTTGGGTATGCAATCACATTTGGGAATTTTAACTCCCAGTGCTCGTTAACTTTAATTAAAACGAGTGGAGTTATTTAGAACCATAATGGAAGACTAACGAATCAAACTTGAAAGGAGCCTTAAACATGGCAAAAGATTTAACAAGAGAACAGTTATGAGATGCTGGAGCTCAATTTGGACACCAAACTAAACGTTGAAATCCAAAAATGAAACCATATATTTATGGTGCAAAAAACAAAAATCACATCATTGATTTACAACAAACTATCTGAAGATTAGAGGATGTTAAAAAATATGTTACTACAATTGGACAAAAAAAAGAAAAAATTATTTTTGTAGGAACAAAAAGAAGTGCTAAAAATGCAGTTAAAGAAGCTGCATTAAGAAGTGGAAACTTCTTTGTAAACTCAAGATGATTAGGTGGAACTTTAACAAATATGAAAACTATTTCATTAAGAATTAAAGCTCTATGAGATATTGAAAATGAAGAAAAAACTGGAAAAATTAATTTAAGACCTAAAAAAGAGCAAATTCTAATTAAAAAAGAAAAAGCTAAATTAGAAAAAACTTTAGGTGGAATTAAACAAATGCATAAATTACCTGCAGCAATGTTCGTAGTTGATCCAAAAACTGATGAAATCGCAGTTAAAGAAGCAAGAAAATTAAGAATTCCAGTTATCGCTATTTGTGATACAAATGTTGATCCAGATATGGTAGACTTTGTAATCCCTGCAAACGATGACATTCAAGAATCAGTAAATATTATCACTAACTTTATAGTTGATGTTTATGCTGATGCTGCTGGAATCAAAATGCAACCAAGTAATTTAAAAGTTGTTGCACAGAAAAAAGAAGACAGAGAATACAATGGTGAAAGAAGAAATTACACACCAAGAAACAATGATTCACACGGTGAAAAACCAGCATACAAAAAACCTGCAGTTAAAAAAGAAGAAACAAAATAGGAGAGATCAAAATGGCAGTTACACCACAATTAATTAAAGAATTAAGAGAAATGACTTCTGCTGGAATGATGGACTGTAAAAAAGCTCTAGAAGCTACAGACGGAAACATCGAAGAAGCAGTAGTTTGATTAAGAGAAAATGGTTTAGCAAAAGCAGCTAAAAAAGCTGACAGAGTAGCAGCTGAAGGAGTTTCATTTGCTAAAGCTAACGATAAAAGAGCGATTGTTTTTGAAGTTAACTCAGAAACTGACTTTGTTTCAAAAAATGATAAATTTATGTCATTGATTGAAAACATAGGAAATGCTTTATTGGAATCAAGCGCTTTAACTTTAGAAGAAGCATTGGAAGTTAAATTATCTTCAGGACAAACTATCAAAGAAGCTTGTGTTGAAGCAACAGCAACAATTGGAGAAAAAATTGAGTTAAGAAGAATTGCTGCAGTTGAAGGTGGAAAAGTATCAATTTATAACCACGCAAACAAAAGAATTTCAGTATTATTAGGATTCGAAGGAAAC
This sequence comes from Spiroplasma monobiae MQ-1, assembly GCF_002865545.1. Taxonomy (NCBI): domain Bacteria; kingdom Bacillati; phylum Mycoplasmatota; class Mollicutes; order Entomoplasmatales; family Spiroplasmataceae; genus Spiroplasma; species Spiroplasma monobiae. The sequence goes on from NZ_CP025543.1 coordinate 244,823, forward strand.
ATTAATGACGAAGATGCATACAATGTTTGTATGCACGTGGCAGCTATGGCTCCAAAATACTTGACAGAATCAGATGTTCCTCAAGAATTTAAAGATAATGAAATGCACATTATCAAAGAAACAACAGACCTAACAGGTAAACCTGAAAATGTTGCTGAAGGTATTTTAAAAGGTAAGTTAAACAAAAAACTTGCTGAAGTTACTTTATTAGCACAAGGGTTTGTTATGGACGAAAAACAAACTGTTGGTAAATTCATTGAATCAAAAGGCGCTACTTTAACTAAGATGTTTAGATTTGAAGTTGGAGAAGGTATTGAAAAAGTTACTACAGATTTTGCAGCAGAAGTTGCAGCACAATTGGCAGGTAATTAATTATGAATTTAACATTAGCTTCATTGAGCAATAATAACTTGATGTTGTTATCAATAATATTATTATTGGTGATACCTCTTGCTTCTATATCTGCTTGATATCTGACAATTAAATTTAAGAAAAATAAGTCAGAAATTAAATTTGTAAATACACCAGTTTTAGCAACTATGTTGACATTGCAAATTACATCAATAATTACTGCAATATTGTCATTACTATTTTATTTGGGTTTCATAATTGAAATACCTGCAAATGAAGAATTAGCATTGACAATGATGATAGTATTCATTGTATTATCTGTAGTATTATCTGCAGCATGATTCTCAATGGTTATTTTCTTTTCAAATCAAATATGATTTTATATTGATAAAGAAGAAGGAAAATTAGTAACTTTAGGGGAAAACATAAAGTTATCAAAAATAACAAAAATTATTGAAGATGAATCAAAAAGTGCTGTTTATATAAACTATTTAGAGGGTAAAAGAACACTTAAAAAGCTTAAATTTAGTAAAACCACAACAATTGGTATGTATTTTTTAGAAAATGCATCAGCAACTGGTTTTAAAGTTGAAAATGGTAATGAAATAAACTACTTTAAAGAAGAAGTTGCAAAAATTAGAGCGACAGCTTTGAATGTTTCTAAACCTGAAGATAAAAAACAAGAAGCTAAAAAAGAAAAACAAGAAAATGAAGATAAATAATTTTTAAAACACATTTTAAATGTGTTTTTCTTTTATTTAAATATAAAATTATATTGAAAAAGGCAGAGGTAGTTTGAAATTCAAACTTGAGAAATACTCTTAGAACCTGATCTAGTTAATACTAGCGTAGGAAGTCCTTTAAAGACAGTTCTGCTTTTTTCATGGAGGATTTCATGAAAAATAAATTATTTAAAATTACAATAACATTAACAATTTTAAGATTAATACTATTTTTAACTTTAACAATTTGTTCTATAATAGCTGTTTCTAATGCCATTAAAATTAATGGTGAATTAGTTCTAAGTAAGATAATTACAATAAGTATCTGTTTTGTTTTGGTATATTTAATATTTTTGACTATGAATATATCTCTTCTAATAAATTATGTCTATGGCGGCATAAAGAATAATAAAATAATGATTTCTTTATCAATTCTTACAATTAATATAGAAATGCTTGTAGCAACCATTAAAGAAAGTGAAATTAGATTTAAAATTAAAAAAATTCAAAAATTAACAATATTTGATTTAACTGCAATCTCAATTTTACTATGTTTATACTTTGTAATTTCATATGTCACAACTTTTATACCAACAACACAATTCTTTTATATTGAATTAACGTTTAAATATATACCATTATTTTTTGGTGCCTTTATTCTAACTAAAACTTCAAGTTTTATACTTTGTTTTATGGCAGCGAGTCTCACTATTCTTCTTCCTGGAGTATTTTTCTCTTTTTGACAGTTCTTTTTCGATTATTGATTAACAGCATTTTGCATATTTATTTCATCATTTTTTGCCCCTAATATAAAAGCTAAAAACTGATTTATTAAAATGGCCATTTGGTTTTCATTTATAACAATACCTATGATAATAATTTACTTTTCAAGAGTAACTTCAGGTGTTATTTTTTGATTGAATCCAAACAAACATGAACAATGACCACAATTTGAGTGATCAAATACAGTTGGTTATTCATTTATATATAACTCAGTAAATACAATTTTTGATTATGCTATGTTGATGATATGTATACCTTTAACTTGTGAATCGCTTTGAGTTATTAAAGAAAGATACTTCATAAATAAAGAAATACCAACAGAATAAAATAATTTACCCATATCTTTCCAAAAAATATGGGTTTTTGTTATAATCAATCTAGCGAGGTAGATATGGCATTAAAATATAAAAGAGTTTTATTGAAAATATCAGGTGAAGCACTTAAGGGTAGCGGAGATATTTATGATAAAGATAAATTAGATGAAGTTGCAAAGCAAGTTATTGAATTAACAGAGCAAGGATTACAAATTGGAATTGTTATTGGTGGAGGTAATATTTGAAGAGGTAAGTTGGCAGATACTCTGGAATTATTCAGAATTGAAGCTGATTACATGGGAATGCTTGCAACAATTATGAATGCATTAGCATTTGAAGCAACATTAAGAAAATTGGGATTTGATAAAGTTAAAGTGTATTCATCTTTAGAAATCAAAACAGTTACAAGTTCATATAATTATAGAAATGCAAGAGAAAAACTTGATGAAGGTTATGTAACAATATTTGCTGGAGGAACTGGATATAGTTACTTTACAACAGATACAGGAGCAAGTATAAGAGCTATTGAAATTAAAGCTGACGCTTTATTAATGGCAAAAAACGGAACAAAAGGAGTTTATGATTCAGATCCAAATACAAATTCTGAAGCAAAATTCTTAGAAAGTTTAACTCATAACGATCTAGTTGCGGGAAATCTGCAAGTTATGGATTCAACAGCAGCTGCTCTTTCAAGAGATGGTAAATTAAAAATAGTTGTATTTGACATGAATGGTCAAGACAACATAATCAAAATAGCTCACGGTGACTTAGAATGTACTGTGATTGATTAAAAAATTAAGAGAGGAAAAATAAAAATGGCACACGAAATTATTGAAATGACAGAATTAAGTATGGAAGAAACTATTGATAGTTTCAAAGATTATTTAGCAAAAGTTAGAACGGGTAGAGCAAATGCTAATATGTTGAACAGTGTTATGGTAGATTTCTATGGCACACTAACACCGATTAATCAAACATCACAAATTTCATCACCTGAACCACAGCAATTGGTTATTAAACCATATGATAGAAGTCAAATTGGAGCTATTATTGCTGGAATAAATAAAGCTGATTTGGGATTAAACCCATTAGCTGAAGCTGATTTGGTAAGAATTAATATACCCGCTTTAACAGAAGAGATTAGAAAAGATTTAGTTAAAAAAATATTAAAAGAACTTGAGGGGTTCAAAGTTAGAGTTAGAAATGCAAGAAGGGATGCTAATGATAAAATAAAAAAAGACGCAGCAACTCCTGAAGATGTTAAAAAGGACTTAGAAAACCAAGTACAAAAATTAACAGATAAATATGTTGAAATGTTAGATCGATTATCAAAAGAAAAAGAAAATGATTTAATGAAAATTTAATCAAAACTAGCTATGCTAGTTTTTTTGTTTTAGTTTTTAAAATAAAACTCTTAAAGTTGTAAAAGATTTTTTTATATATATACTAAATATTAGAGAGGTATAACTTTATGGGCTTTAATATGGGGATGGTTGTTTCATACAATCAACAAAATTATGTAATAGTAGAAATTATAGAAAAAGAAGTAACTGAGGGAATAATCAAGTTTTTAAAAATTAAAAACTTGATTAACCAAGAAATTTTAACAGTTGATTCTAGCAAAGTTTCTCAAATTGAATTAAGAAAAAAAGAAGATAGACAAATTGAAGAATTTGAAAATCAAGTTACTGATACAAGTTATATAGAGTCTTTATTTTCAGGTGTTGGGGCAACAGAATCTGAAGATTTAAGTTTATTTGATTTATCTGGAGAAAATACTTTTACTTTAGATGACATAATCTTAGATGAATACAAAAATAATGATGATCTTGAACTTCAATTAGACCTTGAACCATTTGATAAGGTTGAAAATGAAAATACAAAAGGATTGGTTCAAAATTTCCAAATTCCTGAAACTAAAGTTCATCTAACACCAAGAAGAGCAGCTTCTTTTGAAAACATTCCTCCAATAAGCGAAACTTTTAGTGATTTGCAATTGATTGGAGAAATACCTACTCAAACAACTGAGTTTATTCCAACAAGAGTTCAAAATGAACAGAAGGTTCAAACTCAGTTTGTTCAAGAGGAAAAAAGTAATTTTGATGAATCAAAAACTAATGAAGTGTTTATTAAAATGGGTGAAGAAAATGAAGATATTGTAAGAGTTGAAAAAACTACTGCTTCAGATTTATTTAATCAAATTAATGCAAATGTTGTGGAAAAGAGAATGTTTGAAGAAAAGAATGTTCTTGTTAATGAAAATCTTCAAGAAGACTTTACTGAAACTTTAGATAAGGAATATGTTGAAAAAGAAGTTACTTTACAAAAACCTCAAAAAGACATAACAGGAACTTTAGATGAAAAGCACTTTGACACTTTGGAAACAGGTCCTTTGAATACAAAAAGGCTTTTTGAAAACTTTAATAGGCAACAAAAAATTCAAGACAATTTGAATGATGAATTAAGTAAAAATAGTGAAAATACAAATACTTTATTTGGTGTAAGTGGTGGATTTAATCATGATGCATTGAAAAACTCAAGAATTTACAAAAAATTTAGAGTTATGAGTGGATGATTGATCACTTTATTGGTGTTTATGCTAATTACACCTTTAATTGGTATGTTTGCAAAAGCGGCTATCATGTGAGTTAATGAAGAAGAAATTACATTAGCATCAATTTTTGCATTTAGTTTAACTAAAATTGTAGATATTGCTATTATTGGATCTTCTTTATTGATGGGTCTTATATTTATTGTTTACACAGTTTGTTATTTAGTTTCAATAAGTGATAAACAGTATAAAAAAATTGCATTCTATAATTTTCAACTAGAAAATAGAGTAGAAATTATAGATTCAATTCAAGAATATAATAATGAATCAAGTGTTTACTTGATAAAAGTTCATAACGAAATTAAAAAAATGAAAAAGGATATTAAAAAATTAAATCAAGAAAGAATAACGCCATCTGTAAACAATACAAATGAAAGTACTCGTAAGATTTCACACTAAAAGGTCATTTAAATGACCTTTTATTTTTTATTTGTAATAAAATATATGTTGAGGTGCAAAATGCAATTTTGAGATTTAAAAATATTATTTCCAATACTATTTATAGCATGTATTATTTCCATGATATTTTTGTGTTTAAAAGAAAAACTGCAAAAGACTTCTTATATGTGAGTTGCGCAAATAGTTTTATTTTGAATTGCTGCTGGTTACATAGGCGATCAATTAAAAAACCAAGTAAACGAGCTACAATCTACAAGTTTTATAGTAATGACGATTTTTTCAACATCATTATTTCTAGTTATATTAAAACCTCTTGCAACAATAGCAACAGGTTTGTTAAAAAATAGAAAAATATGGATACAAATAAGTAGTTGTATGATGATAATTTTAGCAATAATTTTAAGTATTACTAATTTACCTTTATGATTATTGATTATTGCAACATTAATGCTTTCTTTTTCATTGGCAAGCTCAACTTTATTTTACTTATTTTTAAATGAACAAAGTTTTTATAGAATTTATATTCTTCCAACGGTTTGAATTACATTTGTTTTTATGACATTTTCAACTGTTTTTGGAATATATTTAAGTAATTTAAATACTTTTGTTTCAAATAACAGTATTACTGCAAATGTTATTCTAACTGTTTTAATGGTAACCATGATTATAGTTGGTATTGTTTTGAGTTTATTTTCTAAGGAAAATAAGAATATGATACAAGTTTTTGATTCAGAGATACTTGAAAGTTTGCCGAAAAAAAATAAGACAGTATTTTTTGTTTTATACTTACTAGGTTTTTTACTTTGTTTGACTAGTGCAATGAATAATTCTTTAGTAATCAAAATGTATATAGCTTTAAATTTAAATGAATTTAATTTAAATAAAAATTCTATAGAACTATGATTAAGAATTAATAATTTTGCATATTTGCTACCAACAATCATAGCATCTGTAGTTAGTTATAAATTACTTAGAAAAGTATTTGAACAAAAGTATTTAATTTTTATAAATCTTTTTGTTTTATTCGCAGTATACACATCAATGGCGTTTATACAAAACCCATTTGTATTTATTTGTTTAAATATATTTGCAGGCATTTGCTTTAATCAAGTCATATACTCATTATTTTCTGTTTGTTTATTTTGAAACTATAGAGCAAAAAATAACCCAGTTACCGGATATTTTGGTAGTGCAATGGTATTTTCGTATCTTATTGTTGATATAACACAAAATGCAATGATAAGTTCAAGAACTGGGGTATTTAAATATTTTACTAATATAGATGACATTTTAAAACGTGAATCGAATGAATTAAAAAGTGCTTTAAACTTATTTGACAATGTTTCAACAATAATGATGTCAATAGCGTGTGTAATTATTTTAATAACAATTATTATATTCTATTTCATGAGTAACAAATTAATGGCGGATTATGCAAAATATAGAGTAGCAACTCAGAATTTAAAAGTATTAATTAAGAAAAGGGTTATTGCTAAAACTAAAACTAAAATTAATGTAGAGGTTGCAATTGATGAGGGTGTGAATGAATATGAATAAAATATTTAATGATGATATTGAAGTAGAATTTTCAATTAATCCTTTTGAAATAAATAGTATAAAAAAATCTGGAAATGAAATAATATATCAAAAAACCTCTGCTTGAAAAAAAACCTGACCAATATTATTTCCTGTTTGTGGAAATTTAAAAGAAAACCTAACTCATAATGGCTTGGATTTAAAAATCAAAAGACATGGTTTTTTTAAAGATATATCTAGATGAGAGATTGTTGATAAAAAGAATGAAAGAATTGTTTTAAATTATAAATCTGAAAAAGAGTTTTATGATTTATACCCTTTTAAATTTGAATTGGAAATAGAATTAAAACTATTAGAAGATGAATTTTTATTCACAATAAAAGTAATAAATTTAGAAAATGAAGTAATGTACTTTTCTTTGGGTCATCACCCAGGGTTTTTATTTAATGAAAACTCAAAGCTAAAACTTGAAAAAGAAGATCTTTTTACTGATAAATTTGAAGAGGGTTTGGTTTCTGATTTAGCAAAGGATATAAAAATAAAAGAGATTACTTTTTATGGCTTAGACTTTTATAATTCTAAATCTTATATGACTGATGAGTATAATTTAGGAAAAATTAAAGTTAATAATGGTAATGTGCAGTTTGATATTGTGGCAAAAGATTTTAAGGATCTTGTTATTTGAAGAGAGAGTAATGACTGTGACTTTATTTGTGTGGAAAATTGAAATGGAATTCCTGATGTCATATCTAATAATTCAAGAGAAATAAAAGATAAAAATAAAATTTTAAGTTTAAATATTGGGGAACAAAAAGAATTTTTATATAAAATTAAGTTTTAAAAAAGATGCTATTGCATTTTTTTTCATTCATCATAATATTCCATTATTAAATCTTTTAATTCTGGAACCAGCCTATCTTGTTCAACGGTCTTAAATATTTTACCTTTTTTAAAAATTATTCCACCTTTATTACCTCCGGCAATTCCAATGTCTGCCTGGCTAGCTTCTCCAGGACCGTTAACAACACAACCTAAGATAGCAACCTTTAAAGGAAATTGTAGTTCTTCTACAAATTCTTCAACTTCTTTAACAACTTCTCTTAGTGAAAACTCTAATCTACCACAAGTTGGGCAAGCAATAACTTCAACCATATTTTCAAATAAACCCATTGAGTTTAATAATCTCTTTGCAACTTTAATTTCTTCAACGGGATCTTCACTTAAACTTATTCTTATAGTGCTTCCTATTCCTTTGTGTAATAAATAACCTAATCCAAAACTGGATTTTATAGCTCCATTTAATAAACTACCAGCTTCTGTAATTCCAAGGTGAGCTGGATAATCTCAGTTTTCACTTGCCAGTTCATAAGCTTCTATAGCCATTAATGGGTCTGTTGCTTTTAAAGAATATATTATATTTTTAAAATCATACTTTTCTAAAATTTCAATGTGCTCTCTTAAAGATTCGACCATAGCTTTTGCTGTTCATCCATATTTTGCAACCATTTTTTTTGGAAGACTTCCTGAATTGACACCAATTCTTATTGGTATGTTTTTTTCTTTGCATTTTTCTACAACAGCAATTGTATTTTCTTCAATTCCAATATTTCCTGGATTAATTCTAATCTTTGCACAACCAGCATCTGCTGCTATTAATGCAAATTTATAATTAAAGTGTATATCTGCAACTATAGGAACTGGTGATTTTTCAACAATTTCCTTTAAGGCGTTTGCATCATCAATTCCCAAAACGGCAACTCGAACTATTTGACAACCCTCTTTATAAAGAGAATTTACTTGTTTTAAAGTTTCTTCAACATTGTGTGTTTTAGAAGTTGTCATAGATTGTATTACCACTTGGTTATTTCCACCAATTTGAATATCTTTTACCATCACTTTTCTAGTGTTTATTCTATTTATCATTAAATTCACCTTTAAAAGATTGTCTTTCCTCAAATATTATACACTTCTTTTAATTAAGAGTTTTTACAACTCAAAATCAAGGTATAAAAATTTTTTATGTATAATCAATATAGTAAGGAGTGAGCATTATGGCAGAAAAAACAACATTAAAAGATATTGTTCATATAAATAAGATGCTTGCTTCAAAAAACTACAATACAATAAAGGAGTTTCAAGCGTACACCGATGTAATTCAAGAATATGTTGACGATACTTTCTTTAAAAATGATGCAATTATCCAAAAATTAGTAGAATATAGTGAAAATAGCGGTAGATATTTAGATATTCATTTCAAAAGTCCTATTAATGTTGAATTAAAAGTAGAAAACATACACGATTATTTATCAAATACAAAAAGAGCTATTGAAAAAGCTATGTTTATAGAGGAAGAAATTTTTGATCATGTTATTTTTGTTGAAATAAAAAGTACATTCAGATACTTCTTAGAAAAGACTTATGAGTTTGATTCTTTAACTGACTATGAAACTCTTTATGGAATTAATACTGTGGAGTTTCATCAACAAAACGAAAGTTTTAAATACTTATATACAATTTTTGATAAATTAACTTATATTGCAAAACATTTAAATGAGAAATACTGTAAAAAGGAAGTTGTTCCATATGGTGGAGAAAGTATTAAATTTGCAACGGATTTCTTAAAAGATATTTCATTTTTAGCGAATAGTGCTGGTGAATATCAAAAACTAAGTGATATTATTGAAACCATCACCTATTCAAAAGCATGACATTATATAAGAAGGCTTAGAAATTCTATAGAACATGATTTTGTAGATCCGACATTTAAATATAATATTTGCTTTTCTTTAGAGTTATTGTTCATAATTATTGGTAGAATAATGCTAGCGATAAATAAATATTTAAAATCTGACAAAGAAGTTAGAAAGACACTTGATCACTTGAAAAGAGAAAAATAAAAATTGGGGAGGGTACATTATGAATAAATGAAATGAAATACAATTAAATAACTTTAATGGACCCTTAGATCTATTGCTACACTTAATAAAAGAAAAAGAAATGAATATTATGGATATAAATCTTTTAGAGTTGTCTTCACAATATATTAACTATATTAAAGAATATGAATCTTTAGATATAGAAATAGCAAGTGAATATCTTGTTATGGCAGCATATTTAATAGAGCTTAAATCAAAACTTTTAATACCAAAAGAAGAGGTAGAAGTTGATTCTAATTATGAAGAACAAGAAAGAGATGAATTGATTAGAAGATTAATGGAATACCATAAGATCAAAGAAGTTACTGATTTTTTCAAAAATAAACAAGAAGATTTTTTGAAAACTTTTAGTAAATCAAAAAGTATTATTAAAATTGCAAAAATTGATGACGATAAATTGCCGTTGGCTGAAAATAATATTGATATCGATAAATTCTCAAATATTTTCTTAAGAGCAATAGAAAAGAACAAGTTTAAAAAAATGGAAGTTAATACAATAACTTCTATTGAAGTTTCTCCTGAAGAAATTGCAGAAGAAATAAAAGATTTCTTGAACAAAAATAAAATTAATGAAATTGAACTTGGAAAACTTATTGAAATAAAAGAATTCTCAGTAAGAGTTATGGTGGCAACATTTTTGGCTGTTTTAGACCTAGCTGCTAAAAAATTTATCACACTTTCTCAAAAGAATGAAGAAGTTATTGTAAAATATTTAGGTTAACAAATTTGGAGGTAAATTATGGATAATAAAAAGAAAATGGCAATTGCTGAAGGTTTGCTATTTGTTAATGGTGATGAAGGAACTACAATAGAGGATTTGCAATTCATATTAAATGATGTTAGTGAAGATGAAATTGAAGTTTTGATTGATGATTTAATCCAAAAGTATAACAAAGATGATTCTTCTGGTTTGAGTATTCAAAAATTTGCTAAAAATAAATACAGAATGATCACTAAAAAAGAAAATGCTGAGTTTTATGCAAAACTTGCAAATGTTAAAACAGAATCTAAGTTATCAACAGCAAGTATTGAAACATTATCTATAATTGCATACAAAGGTCCAATATCTAGATCTAATGTTGAAGACATTAGAGGTGTAAATTGTGAAACAATATTTTATAAATTGAAATTAAGAAATCTAATTGAAGAAGCAGGTAAGTCAGATGAAATTGGTAAACCAATGCTTTATAAAGTAACTGAAGATTTCCTTAAATACTTTAACCTTAATAGTTTAGATGATTTACCTAAATTAAAAGAGGCAATAGAAGAAGAAAAAGATATCTTCAATAGAGGTTCATAATGGAAGAAAGATTACAAAAGATTATAGCCTCAAGAGGATACTGTTCAAGAAGAAGAGCTGAAGAACTTATTGTTCAAGGAAGAGTAAAAGTCAATGGAGATGTTGTCAGAGAACTTGGTTCCAAGTTTGATACAAATGTAAAAATTGACATTAACAATAGAGGTTTAGAAGAAGTTAAAGAAAAAGTTTATTACTTATTTAATAAACCAAGATTAGTACTAACAACTATGCATGACCCAAAAGATAGAAAAACTGTTGCTGAATTTTTTAAAGATTCAAAATTTAGAGTCTATCCGGTTGGGAGATTGGATTATGATGTTTCGGGTGCACTTATAATGACAAATGATGGAGAATTTGCAAACTTTGTAATGCACCCAAAATATGAGTTTAGAAAAACTTATCAAGCATTGTGTAAAGGCAAAGTACACAAATATCAAATAAAACAACTTGTTGATGGTGTAACAATTGATGATGATTATAAAACAAAAGCAATTCAAGCAAGGATTTTAAAATATGATGAAGAATTTGATGAATCAGTTATAGAATTAACTATAGCTGAGGGTAGAAAGCATCATGTTAAAAAAATGCTTATTGCTGCAGATATTTATTTAAGAAAACTTAAGAGAACTCAAATTGAGTTTTTAACACTTGACGAACTACCTATAGGTAAATTTAGAGAACTAAAGTCACATGAAATTAAACAATTTTATGGAATATATAATTCATTGAAAGTTAAAGGGAGAAAATAAAAGATGAGAATAGCTATTTTTGGAACAGTGGGCGCAGGAAAATCTACTGTAAGTGAAGAAATTTCAAAGAGATTGGGATATGAAATATTCCCAGAACCAATTGATAATAATCCATATTTTGATGATTACTATAAAGATATGCAGGCAAATGTATTTAAAATGCAAATTTATATGTTAACTGCAAGAAGTCAACAACTAATAGAAGCTAGAACTTTAGAAAATGTTATTTTTGACAGAACAATATTAGAAGACCCTATCTTTGTTGCTGTTAACCATGAATTAAAAACAATGAATGATGTAGATTACAAAACATATACTGATTTTTATGAACATGTTGTTATACCAAATCTTGCTCATAGAGCAAAATTTGATGTAGTAATCTATTTAAAAGTTTCAACTGATAAAGCAATTGAAAGAATCAAAGAAAGAGGGAGAAATCAAGAGTTAGATACTCCAAAACAATATTGAGAAACTCTTAACAAAAAATATGACGATTTCTTCGAAAGAAGAAAACACATGTTTGATTTCTTGGTTGTTGATGCTGAAACTGATGATCTAGAAGAAAAAATGGAAGTTATAATGAATAAACTTTATTCAATAGATCCAAGTTTAAAAAAATAAGCATTTGCTTATTTTTTTATTTTGTCATATTTAAAAATGGTGTAAAATCTTAAAGTAAAGATTTTACCAATAAGGAGATTTTATTATGGGAAGAGCACATGAAGTAAGAAAAGCGAGTATGGAAAAAACTGCTGCAATGAAGTCAGCGATTTATGGGAGAGCTTCAAAAGAAATTTATATGGCAGCAAAAGCTGGAAGTAAAGATCCTGAAGCAAACTTAGCATTAAGAAGTGCAATTGATAAAGCAAAATCAAAACAAGTTCCTGCAGATGTAATTCAAAGAGCTATTAAAAAAGCGGAGGGTGGAGATGCTGACAACTATACATCAAATAGATATGAAGGATATGGTCCTGGAAATTCTATGATAATAGTTGACTCACTTACAAATAATGTTAATAGAGCTATTGCAGAAATAAGGGATGCATTTAATAAAAATGGTGGAAAACTTGCAAACAGTGGAGCTGTTTCACATTCATTTCAATCATCAAGTGTATTTGTTTTTGAAGGAAAAACTGTTGAAGAAGTTTTAGAATTATTAATGGAAACTGATTGTGAAGTAAATGATGTTGTCGAAGAGGAAGGTCTAACTGTTGTATATGCTCCTTTCCAAGCATTTAACTCAGTTAAAACAGCTCTTGATAATTCTGGTATAAAAGAATATAAAATGGCCGAAACAACTATGTTGGCAGATGAAACTATGATAATTTCTGATTCTGAGGAAAAAGCTAAATTTGATAAATTAATGGATAAATTAAATGAACTAGAGGATGTTCAAGATATTTATCACAACGTAGAAGAATAAAAAAAGTACTTAATTAAGTACTTTTTTTATTATCATATTTTAATTCTTTTTTCTTTTTCCAAGTACATTAAATCACCTGGTTTTGTTTCATAGGTTTCATGGAATTCATCAATATTTATTAAAACCCCATTACATCTAAACTCTTCTGGTGAATGCGGATCAATTAGTAATCTAGTATTTTTTAATTCAACTGTTGCTTTTCTCATTCAAACTGTTGCATAGTTTTCGAAAAATAATTTTATATCTTCCGGACATTGTTCTTTGCAGATATCTAATGCAGCTGCAACCCCACTCAAGTCTCCGATATTTTCTCCTAAAGTTAATTTACCGTTAACTTTAGTTCCGTTAACCTCATAATTATTGTATTGTTCAACTAATCTTTCAGTTCTTAAACTATATTGTTTATAATCGTCCTCTGTTCATCAGTTTTCAAAGTTACCATTTTTATCAAATTTACTTCCTTCATCATCAAAACCATGACTAACTTCATGCCCAATTACCGCACCAATTCCTCCTAGGTTTTTAGCTCTTGGTTCATTGATATCATAAAATGGTTTTTGAAGTATCCCGGCTGGAAAACAAATTTCGTTAGAGGTTGGGTTATAATAAGCATTAACTGTCTGAGGATCCATATATCACTTAGTTTTATCTACGGGTAAGTTTATCTCTTTCAATTCTTTTTTAATAAAGTATTTTGAAAGGTTTCTCATATTTTCATATAAATTTCCACCTTGTTCATAACTTTTTATATCTATTTTTGAATAATCTTCAAATTTATCTGGGTATCCAATTTTTACTGTAAATGAGTTTAATTTATCAATAGCTTTTTCTTTTGTTGTTTCACTCATTCAATCTAATGATTTAATTCTATTAGAATAAATTCTTATTAAATCTTTTACCATTCCCAAAACATCTTCTTTTGCTTCTTGTGAAAAATGCTTTTTAATATATTCTTGTCCTAATAGGTCTCCAAGTCTAGAATTTGTAAATTCTACAGCTCTATCTATTTCTGGTCTCATTTCTTTAACTCCGCTAAATACACTTGAGTAATTAAAGTTTATTTGATATAAATCTAAACTTAATATTGAAGAATAGGCAACTAGAGTTTTTAATTTTAAAATGTCTTTCAAATCTTCTAATTCTATTTTTTCAAGCATCACATTTAATTTGCTCATAAATTTAGGTTCTGTTAAAATTCAAACCGAAGCCTTTGAATAACCTATTTCATTTAAGTATTCATCTCATCCAATAAAAGGACAATACACATTTAACTCTTTTGCTGTTACAACATTATAAATATTTTCAGGACTTCTTAATTCCTCTTGTTTCAACATACTTTGAGAAATTTCCTTTTCAAAGTTATAAACTAAATCAAATATATTGTTTGTGCTAAATTCTATTTTTGATGTTTTTGACATATCTTCCAAATAAACTTTATAAGCTGCTTTTATTTCTTTGTGTCTTGGATGGCTTTCTTCATAGAAATCTCTATCTGACATTCCCAATCCCATTGAACCAATTGATAATGCTCTAACATTACTATCTTTAAAGTCAGAATCAATTCCTTTTGAATGAAAATATGAAACGTTAAATTCTTTAAAACATTCAATTAAAAATTTAGTAAATTGTGATTTATCAGTTAAACCATCAATTTTTGAAATCAATTGTTTAATTGGTTCAATTCCCTGTTTATTTCTTTCTTCTTTATTTAAGTAGTTACTAAATAGGTTAACTATTTTTTCTTGATCAGAATTCAAAGAACTCATGTTCTCTTTAAATTCCAAAATCATTTCTTTTATATCATCTATTGATTTCTTGTGTAACATCTCAAAACTACCTCATGATGGATAACCGCTTGGTAACTCTGTAGTATCAATTCATTCTTTGTTCATATAATCAAAGAAATTATCTTGCGCTCTTACTTTTGACATAAATACATCTCCTTATTCATTAAAATGATTATAAAACTTATATTCAAATAAACAATAGCAAACACTAAAAGAAGCAAGTATTTATTTGTTATAATTAACGAGTAAGAGGTATTAAGATGAATAGAGATATTGTTTTGTTGAGAACAGTTGAAGTGGCTGCAATTGCTTCATATAAATATATTGGTAAAAAGGATAAAGACTTGGTTGATCAAGCTGCTGTTGAAGCTTTTGAAGTTATGTTAAAAAACGAAAAGGGTTTTAAACTAAAGGTTGTAAATGGTGAGGGTGAATTAGATCAAGCTCCAATGTTATTTGTTGGACAAATTTTAGGAGACTTGGAAGATCCAAGTGTTATGACATATGATGTAAGTGTTGATCCAGTTGAAGGAACACATCCAGCCGCTTATAACTTTGCAGGAAGCATTGCAACTATTGCTTTTTCAAAAGAAAATACAATGTTACAACTGCCTGAAATGTACATGGAAAAACTATTTGTTAGTACAGATTTTATTGATCAAATAGATCTATCTAAAGGTATTATTTCTTGTATAGAAGAAATGCAAAAACATGCTAATAGAAAAGATCTAAAATGCATCATTTTAGATAAACCTCGTCATAAAGAAGTTATTGAGAAAATGAATGAAATGGGAATAATAGTTCGCTTAATACAAGATGGTGATGTTCTTGCAGCAATTGATGTTGTAAATGGAGATGCAGATTTTGTTTATGGTATTGGAGGGGCTCCTGAAGGCTCTTTAATGGCCTCTCTTGCAATATCTTCGGGATGTAAAATGCAATCTAAATTAATAAGATATGAAGAAGTTTGACCCAACGAACAAGAAACCAAATTAAGAAAAGATAAAGAAAAGGCCTGATTGGATAAGTATAATTTAGATTTTGATTCTATATTAGATGATTTTGATTTGGTAGCAGATAAAAGTGCAAGATTTTTTGCAGCAGGTTTAACAGCTGGTGGAAGTTTAAAACCCGTTGATTATAAAGATGGTAAATTCTATGTGAATGCATTTATGTCTTCTCATGGAATGGTTAGAAATATTGATTCTGTTTATGATATTGAAAAAGTAAATGTTTTAAAACCAGAAATTAAATTTTTGTTTGATAAATACAAAAGATAATTAATATAAAAGAATATAATAATTAAAAGAGAAGGTGAATGCGTGGATTCATTAACAAAAGTTTTATTAATAGCTTTGGTTTTATCGTTAATAGTATTATTAACTTTAAGGTTATATAATACATTTGTTTTAAATAGAGTTGTTGTTCATGAAATAAATTCAGCAGACAGTAACATCTCGAGTGGTAAAATAGAATCTATTATAGCTAAATTTAAAACATACTTAAGAGCAGAAGAGTTGAATATAAGTTATGGAGAAAATGAAAACTACTTGAGAGTAAATCAAATGCTTAACAAAAAACATAAAACCATAGCAATTCCTAAATGAATAATGCCAAGTGTTGGTTATGAACTCGACTATATATTGGCAAGTATTTGATTTAATACAAAGTTATTCCAAAAGGATAGTGAGATAAAAAAATTTCAATTAATAATTAAGTGAATTCCTTTATTGCTGCACTTAGTTTATTACATAACTATCGTCATTTCTTTTCTTCTTTATTTTTTAAATAAAGAAGAAATAGTACAAAGTACTGGATCTAAGTTTTTAATTTTCATTTTTGAAAAGCCTGTCTTTGAATTAATAGCAGTAACTTCTTTTTTAGCTATTGTTATAGTTATATTTGCTTCAAATAATTTGAAAATGAGATTAGAAGAAAAATATGAAATGGAAATTATTCAATTTGTAAAAAATGAATGTGAAAGTTATAAAAAAGATATATCTGCAGCTAGAATATACTCAAAAGAGTTTGGGAAAATTGATTTTAAAATATTCAAATTTAATGCAAAAACTTCAAATTTGAAATTTGTAGGTCCTTTTACATTGCTTTAAAAATAAAAAAATTGAGATTAACTCAATTTTTTTATTATCCCTGACCTAAGCCTTTTTCTTTTCATTCAGACATTATTTCTTCTTTACCACCTGGTTTAGAATATCTTTCTTTGTATTCAGCGTATCTTTCTGTACATTCTTTTAATTCGTGCATAGCTTCTTCGGCTGTTCCTCAACCATTAATTTTAACTTCTTTTTTTTGTAATGCTTTGTATTGTAAGAAAAAGTTTTCTATTTCGTCTTTTAAATGTTGTGGCACATCACTTAATGTTTTGTAAGCGTCAAATCTTCTGTCATCTGCAAAAACACCAAATAATTTTGTATCTATCTCTCCAGCATCAATCATTTTAATTGATCCTAAAATTCTTACATTCACTCCAACTCCAGGAAGAGTTGGGTAAGTTACAAGACTTATAACATCTAATGGATCTCCATCTCAATCAAGAGTATTTGGTACAAAACCATATTCTCCTGGATAAAAATTTGCTCCATATAGTACTCTGTCTAAACTAATTTCATTAGTATTAATATCATATTCATATTTGTTTGAACTACCTTTTGGTATTTCAACTATCATTTTTATTGTATTGTTTTCCATTGATAAAATCTCCTCTACAAAATAATTTTATATTAAAAAAAGAAACTATATAAATAGTTTCTAAAATAAATGTTTATTAATTAGTTTTACAAGTATCTTTAAAGATACTGCCAAAAAAATTAAATTTAATATATATTTAATTAATGTAACACCAAAACCAACCAATAAAAATAATAATCAACTCTCTTTTAGTATTTTTTCATAGTCTGGATAAATTAGTATATATAAATCAAATACAAATATGTCATTATATGACATTGTAAATACTCCCGTTAAAAAAATAGATAATATACCTGAAATGATAACTATTCCAAGATAGTATTTAATTTTATTCTCGCTCTTAACTTTTAATAATCAATATTTTTTTAAAAAGAAAAATGTAATAGAAAAAACAATTAAAAATGTAATATCAGCTAGTGTCATTGCCAAAACACCAACCCAGTCACTTCCACCAGGAACTACTATTCTTATAGAATTAGATACAATACAAATAATAGATGCATATGTAAGATTTGTTGATATATATGCAAACATAATTCCAAAAAAGGACATTTCAATTGTATATGTATTCATTATTAGTAAAAGTCCAAAAGTGTATTTATTGATAATTGTCAAAACTATTTCAAAAGCTAATAATAAAGAAATAAAAGCTATTTTTTTTATATCCAATTTATAACTATCTTTTAAAACTAAACGTCAATTATACTTATTTATCTCAGCAAAATCATATTTGTGTGATCAAAATCCGTATTGTTCTTCCATTCGAAAAACCCTTTCAAAAAAACCCCTATTTAAATAGGGGCTTTATAAAGCAAAAAATTAAATCTCTAAGAATTTAAAAAAATTTGCTAGGCATTTTCTCACATCCGGACTGTACCGTCGGTTTCAGAATTCCACTGAATCATGCTCTTTTTGAGCTCATAGACTTTCACTATCGGTAAGGAATTTAACCTTGCCCCGAAAATGCTCACAAAATAATTATAGACTAGCAATAAGAAAAAGTCTAAATTATAAAAATTATAAATTATAATTATAATTTTTATAATTTAGTATATAATTATTTTGAATTAAGAAGGAGAAATAAATATGGAAGAAAAAAATCACAAAATTCCAAATCATGACGATGAAACAGAAAAGAAAAAAGATCATTATCATGATGAACACCACTTTGATTCTCTGGGTAACCATGACGATATCGATGATGGGGATTTTCATTGAAAAAATAGTTTATTTACAAGTAGAAGAAATTTAACATTCAAAATTACACTATCAGGAGTTTTTTTGGCTTTGGCAATAGCAATTTCTGCATTTGAAATGTGAATGGAATTTGTGTTAGATAAGATTCAATTTCAAGGAGTTTCAATACCTTTTAGAATCTTAGATCTAATTGTAATTACATTATCACTTTCGGCTTTAGGACCGATATTTTCGAGTTTGATTGCTTTTATTGCACCGTTTATACATTTAGCAGATGGATTTCATAACCCAATATCTGTTGTAATTGATTGTGCTGGGTATTTTGTCTCTGTTTGGGTGATATGATTCTTTTATTACTTTGCTTTTAGAAACTCAAGTATTCACAAGCACCCAATAAATAGTGTTGACAAGTTTAAAAGATGAACACCAATGGTGGCATATGTTCCAATAATGTCTATATTGTATACAGTTATAGTTTTTGGGATGATGTATTTAAATTTAGAATTATCAAATTCAGGACATAACTATGATCATTCACTTTTTGTAAATAATATTTCACCATTACATGAGGGACATGAGCATGGTGAATGGGAAGAGGTTGTTGAACATTTGGGAATCTTTATTGGAATAATTTCAGCAATTGAAATAGTTAGGTTTTCAATAGTTTATTCATTATTTGCACTAGTAGAACCACAAGTTAAGAAAATCAACCACTATTACAAGTAAAAATAATTAATCTAATTTTTTTAATCAATATTTGTTAAAATCTATTTATAAGCATTAAATAGATTGGCGAGGAATCAAATATGGCAGGAAAAAAACCAATATATGTTTCTATGGATTTAGGAACAGCCTATACTTTAGTTTATGTAGAAGGTCAAGGAATCGTTTATAACGAACCTTCAATCGTAGCATACAGAATTAAAGAAAATAAAATTGTAGCAGTTGGAGCGGAAGCTTATAAAATGATCGGTAAAGGTAATAAGAACCTAAGAATCGTTAGACCAATGGTTGACGGAGTTATTACTGATATTAAAGCAACTCAAGCACAATTAAACTATATCTTTGCAAAATTAAGAATAGAAAAAACTTTAAGAGGATGTGTAATGTTATTGGCATGTCCATCAGTTATTACTGAATTAGAAAAATCAGCACTTAAAAAAATTGCAACTAACCTAGGTGCATCAAGTGTATTTATTGAAGAAGAAGTAAAAATGGCTGCATTAGGTGGGGGAGTAAATATCAATGCTCCAACAGGAAACCTAGTTGTTGACATGGGTGGAGGAACTACTGACGTTGCTGTTATATCATCAGGTGATATAGTTCTTTCAAAATCAATTAAAATAGCTGGAAATTACTTAAATGAAGAAATCTTAAAATTTGTTAGAGCACAATACGGAATGGAAATTGGTATTAAAACAGCTGAAACTATTAAAATAAGCATCGGTTCATTAGCAAAACATGCAGATGAAAAATCAATGAAAGTTTACGGACGTGATGTTGTTTCTGGATTACCAAGAGAGATCGAAATTACTCCAGAAGAAATGAGAGAAGTTTTAAAAGTACCATTATCAAGAATTATCGAATTGGTAGTTCAAGTTCTTGAAGCTACACCAGCTGAATTGGCTGGAGACATTTTCAGAAATGGTGTTGTCTTATGTGGTGGAACAGCATTAATAAAAGGTATTGCTAAATACTTTGGTGATACATTACAACTACCAACAAAAGTAGGAGAATCTCCATTACTTGCTGTTATTAATGGAACAAAAAAATACGAATCAGAAGTATTTGAAATGTTAAGAGCAGAAAAAAACGAATTAGATTACTAAAAAAATGCCGTAAGGCATTTTTCATTGGGAAATTATTGGAAAAAAATTCTAAAAAAAATTACATTTTTTATAACTTTTTTTATCTACTATGCTATAATGAAATTGAAATTACAAGAGATTGTAATTTTACATATATCAATCAGGGATGTTGAAAAAAAGTTCAAAAGAATAACGTGATATCTAAATTTTAAAAGTAAATTCTCTAGTGTTTTTGGGATGAGTGAAATATTAGAAAAATTACTTTTATTTAGATATAAAAAATTCTCTTACGAGAATTTTTTTTATTTTATTTATTCGTCACCTATTTTAACAGCACCAGTAGGACACACCATTTGTGCTTCAACCAATTCAAGATCATTTTCATTAGCTTCTGCAAAACCATCTTCATCCATGAAAAGAGTACCAGTTTCATCTACTTGCACACATGCCATACACCCTATACACATTGGTTTATCTATTCAAGTTTTTTTCATAAAAATCATCTCCGTTTCATTAATATAATAACAATAATTTTAATTATTTCTATATTTAATTTATAATATATAGGTTAATGGGGTGAAAAAAATGAACCTAACAAGAATGGAAAGAAATAAGTCAATTCACGATAGGGTGAGAAAAGAAATTGCTTATAAAAAGAATGTTCAAGACGAAAAGTCTCTTATACATGCAACTTTTGAAAAACTTAAAAAAATTGATCCTGAATTCTTTAAGGAAAAATTGGCTTTATTTGATGCTAAACATGAGTTTGAAAAACCATATCTTGATAGGGATAAATCATCAAGTTTATTTCCTGAAGAAATCAAGTATGAAATGAAACTAGAAATTTCAGAACTTAAAAAGTTAGGTAAAAGCGAAGTGGTTTCGGCTCCTGCAGTAGAAGTTGAAGAAGAAGAACTAAACTTAAGAAGCGAAAAGTATAATAATTTATATAATAGTTTACTTGCTAATGAAAAAAACTTTCAAAAAAACATTAACAAATTGAAAGAAAAACAAGCTGGTTTAAAAAATAATCCCCAAGATATTTCTATGACAACTGTTCAACAAGTTAGAAGCAAAGATAATAGAAGTACACAACAAATGATCTTAGAAGTTAGTGAAAAAAATGAAAAAGGTCAAAATAGAGTTTTAAAAAACTGAAAACTATATGAAAAAAAATATAGATTTAAATGAGCAATTCCGGTTTTAATTGTGGTTGCATTAATAATGACTTTAGCAATAATAATACCTATCTTTGTTGCTTAGAAAGGTAATGGACATGAAAAATATTAATATAGCAGTAGATGGCACTGCTGGATCTGGTAAAAGTTCTGTAATGATTAAAGTTGCTGAAAAATTGAAAATGAATTTTATTGATACAGGTGTGATTTATCGTGCTTTTACAAAATTATGTATAGAAAACAATGTTGACTTTTTAATCGACCAAAAGATAGAAGAACAAATACAAAATTTTGATTATAAATATATAAATGAAAGTTCAATAATTGTTAACGGTGTTGATTTTGGAAAAAACATTTTTGATTATGATGTAGCTGAAAATATAAAATATGTTGCAAAGAACAATAAAGTTAGAGCATTTATGGTTGAATCGCAAAGAAAAATGGCACAAAGCAAAAATAATATTGTCATTGGAAGAGATATTACAACCGTTGTTCTTCCAGAAGCTGAATTAAAAATATATTTTGATTGTTCTGTTGAATCTAGAGCGAAAAGAAGGTTTGAGCAAAACAAAAGAAAAAATGTTGAACCTAATATTTATGAAGATATTTTAAGACAAATTCAACAAAGAGATGATTATGATAAAAAAAGAGAAGTTGGAGCTCTTAAGATTGCTCCAGATGCTTGATATTTAGATACAAGCAACTTTGATATAAATCAAGTAATAGAGCTTGTGTTAAAAAAAATAGAAGAAATTAATTAATTTAACAATTAAAAGAGGTGTAGAATCATGGCAAGAAAAGGTATAGTGGCAGTTGTTGGAAGACCTAACGTTGGTAAATCTACACTTTTTAACAGAATTATTAGAGAAAAAAAGGCTATTGTAGAAGATAAACCCGGAGTAACTAGAGATAGAATGTATGGTAGAGCAGAATGACTTACCATGCCTTTTATTGTTGTAGATACTGGTGGAATAACTTTGCAAGATAGTCCTTTTTCAAAAGAAATAAGGATGCAAGCTGAAATAGCTATAAAAGAAGCTGATGTTATAGTTTTTGTAATAAATTATAAAGATGGTATTACCCAAGAAGATGAAGCTGTTGCTAAAATATTATACAAAACACACAAACCAGTAATTTTAGCTGTAAATAAATATGATAAAAAAGAACAATTTGATGAATCATTTACCTTTATGACTTTAGGTTTTGGTGAGCCATTTATGATTTCTTCAACACACGGAATTGGTGTTGGTGATTTATTAGATAAAATAATGGAAAGTATGCCGAAATTTGAAGATAATTTAGACGATAGCGAATTAAAATTGGCGATTGTAGGAAGACCTAATGTTGGGAAATCCAGTTTAGTTAATTCTATGGTTGGTGAAGAAAGAATGATAGTTTCAGACATTGCCGGAACAACTGTTGATTCAGTTGATAGCAAAGTTAAGTATAACGGTAATGAATATACAATTATTGATACTGCTGGTATGAGAAAAAAAGGTAAAATTTACGAAAACCTTGAAAAGTATAGTTACTTAAGATCTATTACAAGTATAAACAAAGCAGATATTGTTCTTTTGGTTCTTGATTCAAGTGAAAAAGTTGCTGACCATGATACAAATATTGGTGGGGTTGCATTTGAGGAAAATAAACCTATAATAATTATTGGTAATAAGTGGGATTTGGTTGCAAATAAAGAAACAAATACCATGAAAAGAAAAGAAGAAGAAATAAAAGCCTACTTTAAGTATTTAAACTACACAAAAGTTCTATTCTTATCGGCAAAAGAAAATAAAAGGGTAAATAAAATATATGAAGTTGTAGATTTAGTTCAAAAAAATATCAAAAAGAGAATTAGAACTAGTTTATTGAATGAGATTTTTAATAAAGCTCAATTAATAAATCCAGCACCAAACCACAATGGTGGGAGATTAAAAATATTCTATGCATCACAAGTTGAAGCATATCTTCCAACTTTTGTTTTATTTGTAAACAACCCAGAATTTGTACACTTCTCATACAAGAGATTTCTAGAAAATCAAATCAGATCTCAATTTGATTTTAGTGGAGTGCCAATAACAATTATCTTCAGGGAAAGGAAATAAAAAAATGGCAAAAGAAAAAATAGCAATTATAGGTACAGGAGCATATGGGACAGTTTTGGCTAATGTTTTAGCTGATAATGGACATGATGTATTGATGTATGGAATTGAAGAGTCAGAAGTTGAAGACATCAATAACAATCACTTAAACTCAAAATTCTTCCAAGACCTATTGATAAATACAAACATTAAAGCAACAACTGATTTTGCAGTTGCGATGGAAAAAGCAAACATAGTTATACTAAGTGTTCCGACATTTGCATTAAATAGTGCAATTGAAAATGTTATAAAATACGGTAAACGTGAAATGCACATTATAAATGTCGCTAAAGGTTTAGACGAAGAAAATCTTGATGTATTAAGTAAAAAAATTAAAAAACAATTTGAAGGAACTGGTGTTATGAAGTCTTATGGGGCGATATACGGACCTTCTGTTGCCATTGAAGTTATTATGAGAAAACCAACTTGTGTTATGAGTTGTAATGAAGATTATGCAACAGCAGAATACATTGCGAAAGTATTTTCAAATGAGTATTTTGTTGTTAAAGTATCAACTGATGTGGTGGGTTGTGAAATAGCAGCCGCTTTAAAAAACTCAGTTGCTATTGCAGCTGGAATTTTACATGGATTTTCATCTGCAGATAATGCAAAGGCTTCATTAATTACAATTGGAAATGCTGAAATTTACAATATTGCTAAACATTTTGGGGCTAAAATTGAAACTTTTATGAACTTTGCAACTCTTGGAGATCTAATTTTAACTGCATCATCACTAAAATCTAGAAACTTTTCATTAGGTGTTCAAATTGCACAAAAAGATGACGCTAAAAAGGTGTTAACATCACACAAAAATACAGTTGAAGGTGTTTTATCTTGTAAATTAGCATACGAAATGTGCAAAAAATATAAAATAAATGCACCAATGTTTGAAATACTATATAAAATACTATACAATAATCATAAGCCTAGTGGGTTGATAAATGACTTTTTCCAACACGCTAAGGTAGTATAGATATAAGGGGTGGAGAAACCATGACAAAAAAAGAATTATCAGAAAAATTATCAGCTGAATTTGGTAGCACTAAAGCAGAAGCTGAAAGAATGGTAAACTACGTATTTGACGAAATCTCAAATGCATTAGTTAAAAAAGAAGAAGTGGCAATCGCTGGATTCGGTAAATTCGTTACTGCTGACAGAGCTGCTCGTGAAGGTGTTAACCCAGCAACTGGAGCAAAAATTAAAATTGCTGCAACAACTGTAGCTAAATTTAAAGTAGCTAAACAATTAAAAGAAGCAGTTGCTAAATAATTTACTATACATTAAAAAAACTTGCTAATAGCAAGTTTTAATTTTGTTAAATACATATGTTTGAATTATTTAAATCTGGATTAATAAGCAAAAAGGCTCTTTTAATATTAAACTACTCTAAAATTAACATTAATGAAAACCAGTTAGCTATATTATTGATAATTATGGAATTATCAAATGAAGATCAAAAGAACTTTACACCATCAGAAATTGCACAGCACATGATGATTTCAAAAGAGGAAATCGAACACGAAATATCAGAATTATTAAAGAATAGAATTATTAAACTTGAACAAAAAGGTAAAAAAACTATTCTTGATCTAACTCCCTTATTTAATAGACTACTTGTGGATTTAGAAGAGGAACATTCTAAATTAAAAACAGATAATACATATAATTTTATTGAAAAAATACTTAATTATAAGTTGAATAAGCAAGAAATCGATAAAATTGAAGACTATATTGAATTAGGAATATCTAAACCAAAAATAATGTCAGTAATAAATGATAATAAAATCAATAACATAGATGAATTATTTAAGAAGTTAGAAGAACAATCTAAAAAAACATCAGTAAAAATAACTATGTATAACTGATTAAATGATTAAATAAATCATTAAAATTAAAACTAATACCATTAGAACTTATTTCAAAGCAATTATCCTTGAAATAATCAATTGGTATTTTTTTTGTTTTTAAATTAACAATATCTTTAATATGTAAAAAATACATTTTTTCTTGATTATGGAAGTAAATTATTAAAAAGGCAGCTCCATTATTTAAATCTACTAATTTCAACTTTTCTAATTGATGTTTTTTTATATTATTTAAATTAAAAAAGTCTTTCTCTGTTTCTTTCGCTTCAAATTCAATATAAATACCTTTTCAAAGACCTATATAATCACAAAATGGATTTTTATTTAGCCTTGCAGTTACTACATTGTCATCGATTGAAATTATATTATTGCTTAATGGCATTTTATATATAAATCCGTATTGATTTTCCAATAAACTAATACTATTGTTAATAATTGTTTCTAAATACATCCCTTTATTCTTAATAATCACTAAATCACCTCGATATATTAATCGTTATATATTTACAAAAATTTCTAAAATAAGATACAATAAAACTAAATGGGGGCTAAAAAAATGGCAGATTACATTAAATTATCAAAACAAGATATTTTAGACAAAGACTTTGAAGTTGAATACAAAGGATATAAAGTAGAAGAAGTTGATTCATTTTTAGATATGGTTGCAGAAGATTATAAAACTTTTACAGATAGAGAATCTAAAAAAGATGAAAAAATTAAATTGTTAGAAGATGAAGTAAAAAGAGTTACAAATGATTTAAATCAAACAATTGCAAGTTTAAAACTTACCGAAACTCAAATTGAAGATCTTGCAAGAAAAGGGCTTAACAACTCAGATATTATTAAACGTATCTCTAATTTAGAAAAAGACACATATAATAAATAATTTGGTATAAAATAATGATTGAGATTAATCTGAATCAACTGCTATATTTGAAAGATAATATAGAGGAAACTCCACGCTTGCACATTCTGAGATGAATGTAGTGATTGTGCTAGAGGAAAAAATAACTCTAGGTACCAATTTAATTGGTAACGACTTAAGCATAATCTAAGGGTACTTGTACCTATGATGAGCTTTTTAAAGTGCCACAGAGACGAATAGCTAGAAATAGTGAAATGGAACGCGGTAAACTCCACAAGCAAGA
Source organism: Spiroplasma monobiae MQ-1 (assembly GCF_002865545.1). Lineage (NCBI taxonomy): Bacteria > Bacillati > Mycoplasmatota > Mollicutes > Entomoplasmatales > Spiroplasmataceae > Spiroplasma > Spiroplasma monobiae. Next base: position 271,777 of record NZ_CP025543.1, read on the forward strand.
AACTCAAATTTTGGTAGAGGAGCTTAAGGGTGAGGAACTGAACAAGCCTTTGGGATCGCTTCGGCGATAGATAGATAGTTGATACACGCAAGTGTTACAAAACGTGGGTTACGACGATTTAATCTCACTTTATTTTTTAAGGATTTGTATATGAAAGAATTATTTGAACATTTAAAATTGAATAATTTAACAATATCTAGCTGTGAATCTTTTACTGGTGGATATTTCTCAAATGAAATTACAAATATAACTTCAGCAAGTAATCATTTTAAAGGTGGATTTGTTTGTTATTCAGATGAATTCAAATCTGAAATTTTAGGAATTGATATAGAAATAATTAAAAAATACAGTGCTGTTTCGAAAGAAACACTTAGTTTAATGTTGGAAAAAACTCAAGAAAAATTAAAAACAGACATAGTCTTTGGTTTTACTGGATTTGCACCTCCTTTGGACGGAAGTGAAAAATCAGGATTAAGTTACGTTGGATTTATAATTAAAGAAGATAAGTATATTTTTGAATTTAAAGTAAATGATAATATTTCGAGAGAAGAATATAAAAAAAGAAGTTGTGAATTTGTTATAGATAAGTTTTTAAATCTATAATTTTTTCTGAATCGATTGACGATAAATCAATTGAGGAGGAAATAACAATGATAGAAAAAAAATTAGAAAAAAATACAAATGAGGTGCTTTTAAATATGAGTAATAATAATATTTATGATGATCCAGCTTTTAAAGGTGTCTTAAAGGATATTGAAAAAACTTTTGGTAAAGGATCAATAATGCAGTTGGGAGATTCAATTAATTCTTCAATTGATGTTATTCCAAGTGGTAGTTTTTTATTAGATAGAGCTATTGGTGTTGGTGGATATCCTAAGGGTAGAATAATAGAAATTTATGGCCCAGAATCAAGTGGTAAAACTACTCTTTCTTTACATGCTATTTGTGAAGCACAGAAAAATAATGGTAGAGCTGCCTTTATTGATGCAGAACACGCTTTAGATCCAAGGTATGCACAAAATATTGGTGTAGATATAAAAAACCTGGTTGTAGCACAACCAGATTCAGGAGAGCAAGCTCTTGATATTTTAGAAATGTTAGTAAAGTCAAACACAATTGACATTGTTGTTGTTGATTCTGTTGCTGCACTTGTACCTAAAGCTGAACTTGATGGGGAAATGTCTGATCAACAAATTGGTTTACAAGCAAGATTAATGTCAAAGGCTTTGAGAAAATTAAATGGAATTGTTTCAAAAACGAATACAACAGTTATCTTTATCAATCAATTAAGAGAAAAGGTGGGGGTTATATTTGGTAACCCAGAAACAACTCCTGGAGGGAGAGCTCTAAGATTCTACTCTTCTTTAAGGTTAGAAGTTAGAAAGGGTGAAACAATTTCTGCTAATGGTGAAGCTACTGCTAATAAGGTTAAAATAAAAATTGTTAAAAATAAGGTGGCACCACCATTTAAAGCTTGTCAAATAACAATTGCTTATAACAAGGGTATTGAAAAGGATTTGGAAGTTGTAGAAATGGCCACAATTTATAATGTTCTAACTAAAGCTGGTGTTTGATATTCTTATGGAGAAGAAAAAATTGGACAAGGAAAAGAATCTGTAAGAGAATGATTTGTAAATAACCCTGATAAATATGAAGAAATTCAAGAAAAACTTAAAACTTGTATAGAATAAAAAATCGAGACACTATCTCGATTTTTTATATTTTCAAAGTGTACTAATAAAAAAGTGTAAAAATAATGTAAAATAATAAAGTTGCAAAAGCAACACCACACTTTTCTAGGATTGGAGAAACAATGCTAGTTACAAAATCAGAAGAAACAATATATATTGCGATATTGGCTGTATTGGTATTGATAGTTTTATTATCGATTGCAGCTATAATTTATTTAATTAAATCTCGTCAACGCAAATATATTCTACAAAAAGCAAATGACGAGGCAAAAGAAATAAAAATGAATATATTGGCTCAGGCCAAACAAGAAGCTGCATCAATTAAATTAAATGCAGAAAATGATGCTAAATATATTTCAGAAGAAGTATCTTTAGAACAAAAAAATTTAAAAATTAAAAAAGAAAAATTCTATAAGGAATTAGATTTATTGGGTGAAAAAGAAGAAGTTTTAATTAATGAAAAACTTCGTCTTAAAGAATTGAAAATAGAACTTGAATTAGAACGCAAAAATATTCAATCAATATTAGAGTCAAAAGCAAACTTAACTGAAAAAGAAATAAAAGAAGAGTTATTTAATATTGTTGAAACTAAATATTTAAATGAACTTTCAAATAGAGTTAAAGAATTTGAAAATAATTTAAATAAAAAAGCACAAGAAAGAGCTTCAAAAATACTTATTGATGCAATGCAAAGTTGTCATATTGATATTACTAATGAAAAAAACACAACTTTCTTTGAATTAGAAAATGATTCATGAAAAGGAAGGATTATTGGTAAAGAAGGAAGAAATATAAAAACCTTTCAATCATATGGTGGTGTCGATATAGTTATTGATGAAACTCCAAATAGAATTGCTATTTCATCTTTTAATCCAATTAGAAGAGAAATAGCTTATTTAACTTTGCAAGAACTAATGAAGTCAGCAAGAATTCATCCAGCAACAATTGAAGAACAATTGATATTGCAAGAAGAAAAATTAGAAAAACATTGCTATGAAATTGGTTTGGAAACTTTATCTAACTTAAACATTGACGATTTACCACAAGAAATAGTAACTCTAATTGGTAAATTAAAATATAGACATAGTTATGGTCAAAATGCTCTTCAACACTCTGCAGAAGTTGGAATCATTTCTGGGAAAATTGCTCAAGAAATGGGACTTGATCAAAAAACAGCACTTAAAGCAGGATTGTTACATGACATAGGAAAAGCTGTGGATTTCGAAAAAGAAGGAAGTCATGTAACTTTGGGTGTTAAAATTCTTAAAAAGTATGGAATTGATAATATTATTATAAACGCCGTAGAAGCTCATCATAATGAAGTTGAAAAAGAAACTTATTATGCTGAAATTGTAGCAATAGCTGATGCTATGAGTGCTGCAAGACCTGGAGCAAGGAATAATGATATTGAGGATTATTTCGCAAGAATGCAAGAAATTGAAGATGTTTGTTTAAAACAAGAAGGAGTTTTAAAGGCCTATGTTTTAAAATCTGGAAGAGAAATAAGGGTAATGGTAAATCCTGGAATAATAGATGATTATTCAATGGCTAAACTCTCTTATGCTTTAAAAGAAAAAATAGAACAAGTTAACAAAACTCCTGGAGATGTTTATATTACGATTATTCGTGAAAAACGTGAAACTATAAGAATATAAAAACACCAAGCAAAATGTGTTTTTTGTTATAATTATTTGTGATTGGAGTGAAACATATGGGATTTGGAGATTTTTTAACAGGTAGAATGAAAAAATCTATCGAAAAAAACCTTAAAAAAAGCACACTAAATAGTGAAAATGTAAAAGAAGTATTGAGAGAAATTAGACTGGCTCTTTTAGAAGCTGACGTTAACGTTGATGTTGTGAAGAAATTTATAGCAAATGTTGAAAGAAAAGCAGAAGGAGCATTTATTGAACAAGGTGTTAGAGCAGATCAACAAATGATTAAGATTGTTCATGAAGAATTAATTGAAATACTTGGAAAAACTAATAAACCATTGGAAATTGAAAAAAAACCTTCTATTATTATGATGGTTGGTTTACAAGGTGCTGGTAAAACAACAACAGTAGGTAAACTTTCTCACTTAATAAGTAAGAAGAATAAGAAAAAAACTTTAATGGTTGGACTTGATATATATAGACCGGGAGCTATTGATCAATTGGTTGAATTGGGTCAAAAAAATAATTTAGATGTTTTTGAACAAGGAAAACAAGATCCGGTAAAAACAGCAAAACAAGCAGTTGATTATGCTCAAAAAAATGGATATGAGGTAATTATTCTCGATACAGCTGGTCGTTTACAAATTGACAAAGAATTAATGAAAGAGCTAAATGATATTAGAAAAGTAACATCACCTCAAGAAATTATTCTTACAGTTGATGGTATGACTGGTCAAGATATTATAAACGTTTCACAAGAATTTAATAGTTTACTAAAACTAACTGGAGTAATTGTTACAAAACTTGATGGTGATGCTCGCGGGGGAGCAACACTTTCAATTACAGATATCACCAAACTACCAATTAAATTTATTGGGGAAGGTGAAGGAATTGGTGCACTTGCAGAATTCCACCCAAAAAGAATGGCTGACAGAATCCTTGGAATGGGAGATGTTGAGACATTATTTGAAAAAGCAGCAGATGTTATTGACGAGCGAACAATGGAAAAAACCATGAAAAGAATGTTTGCTGGTCAATTTGATTTGGAAGATTTAAGAAATCAAATGGAACAAGTTGCTAAAATGGGAAATTTAGGAGGAATCATGAAAATGATGCCCGGATTAAATGGAAAAATAAGCGAATCTCAAATAGATCAAGCCCAACAAAAACTTTGAGTTGCAAATATTTTAATGAGTTCTATGACTTTAAAAGAGAGAAGAGAACCAAGGTTATTAAAAGCAATTACTAGAAAACAAAGAATTCTAAAAGGTTCTGGAAGAAGCGAAAAAGAATACAACGAGTTATTAAACCAATTTGATAAAGGTAAAAAACAAGTTCTTGAAATGTCAAAAGCATTAAAATCAGGAAGAATGCCTAATATGGGCGGTATGAGATTTTAAAAATTTAAAAAATGTCTTAATTAAATTGAGACATTTTTTTATGATAAAATAAAATTAAAGATATAAAATATAGATATACAAATTTAAACAATATTTGCTAATCTATAGATTTGAATGAATTCAAAATAAAATAAAGGTTATAAAAAATGATAAAAATAAATAAGATGGTTAAATTATTTAAAGAATTTAACCTTTCTGATATAAATTTAATAATTGAAAAAGGAGATTTAATAGCCTTAGTTGGTGATAACGGAGCAGGTAAAACAACTCTAATTAAATCAATTTTTGGTATGGTTGAATTAAATTCTGGAAAAATAACTTTCAATGATGAAAATATATTTGATAATAATAATTTAAGTAGAATTGCATTTTTCCCTGATTCAAATAATATTCCTTTAAATATAACTGTAGAAAATTATATGAAATATATTTCTATTGTTGCAGGTGTTAACCAAAAAGAATTTAATTCCAGAGTGGATAAAATTATTGAAATGTTAGAAATACAAGCATATAAAAATAAAACAATAAAAAAATTATCAGCAGGAATGAAAAAAAGAGCAATAATGGCAGGGGTTTTAATAACAAAACCTGAATTTATAATTTTTGATGAACCAACTGCAAATTTGGATGTAGAAGGTAAAAATGAATTCCTATCAATAATTAAAAAACTTCACGAAAGTAATGTTGGTATGATGATTACAAGTCATATAATTGAAGAATTGCAAGACTTGTGTAATAAATTAATAATATTAAAGGAAGGTAGCATTATTTATAACAATAAATTTGATAATAAAAAAGAGAGTATAAAAAATATTTATTTTAAATATATTGATAAAAAGGAAAATAAATATGAAGGAGTTAAAGACATTTATGAATAAAAGTAATCTAAATAGATTAATAAAGTTAAACATTATATCTATTTTAAAAAGCAAGAGTTTGATTGTTAATGTGTCTATTATTTTTCTAAATCTACTTATTTTTACAATTATTTATTCACTAAATTCAGCTGATTATATATACAAAAAAACTGCTATTGTTAATATTGAAACTATGATTACAATATGTTTATTTGGAGTTTTTTCAATAATAATGGTAGGTCATTTATTATCTTCTGGAGAGGCAAAAAACTTTCAACAATTAGAACAAAGATATGGAATAAAAGCTAAGTTTTCTTATTTTTTTAGAATCATAACAATTAGTTGTTTATTAACTGCATTGACTTTTATTTACTTTTTAATTCAAACATTAGCAATTTCATTTCAAGATAATCATAGTGAAGCTTTAAGTATAATTTGTTTACCTAAAATTAATTTGATTTTATATAATCTATTAATTCTTGCGATAACTGTACTTATGGGGGTACTTTTAAAAGCTAGTTTGGGAAATGTGCTAGCAACTCTTTTTTTAGCATCTGTGGCAGTAGGTCCTTTCTTTAGTTTTTTGGGAAATGAATACTCATCTAAAGATAAAGGTATTGAAGAAATAATAACTGAAAATAATTTTAAAATTTATATAGGTAGTGAATTTCATGACACTCTTTTAAAAGATGGAATAAATATTTATGATAATAAATTAAATTTATTTAATAATCTAACAACTGATGGTAATGCCTATTATAAAGGAAAGCAAAATTTCAAATCAATTATCATTAACCCGAATCAAAGTGATGATTACATTAATAGTTTATTTCTATCTTATTATATGGGACAAACATTAAACAAAATATCGGATGATCAATCAGAAAAGCAAGTTTTTGAATTTGATGATGAATACTATGAAATGATAATTTTGTTAAAAAAATCAATTGAAGAAGTTGGTACTTCAGGAGCATACAATATAGAACAAGTTCCATTTTATGTAGAACCTAGTAAATATAAAGGAAAACTAAATTTGGATAAAACTTTAAAATCATTGTATAAAACTGAATTTGGAATAAAATATAAAAATTTATTAGATTTTATTTACAAAAATTATTATAGTATTTTTAATCAAATCGGTTATAACTCCAGAAATAATCCATTGTTTGGAAGATATAATTATGTAGATACTCCATTTTCAAATAAATATAGTAATTATTTTGAATTTTATGAAAAATATCCTGAATTTTTAGCTATATCTCAAGTTATTAATATTGGATTTATGAATTCTTTTAACACAACTATTTTTTATGAACAAATCTCAAGAAATGGTAAGTATAGCTTCTTGGAATTAAGAGATTACAATGACTATTACAAAGATATAAAGTTAAAACAGTTTTTAAACTTTTTTAACTTTGTTGCATATCAAAACACCGCTTTTGCAGAAGATAAGTATGCAAAATTCATACAGTACTCAGAACCTTCTTTAAATTACATTGATCAAATTTATCAAATAAATTTTAATTCTTTAAATGATGTTTATAAACCATTAGAAGGTCAAACTCCTGGATCTAGCTCATTCAACCCAATGAATACAAATTTTTCAATTTTTGATAAAGGTGCTTTAAAAATAAGAACTACAGGAATTATTTTATATTCATATATTGTTGAAATTTCTTTAGTAATAGCATTTACTTATGTTGGTTTTATATTTTTTAGAAAAAATCAAAAAATTTAAAAATAAAACTAGTTTTATAACTAGTTTTATTTTTTTGCTTCAATTTTCTTGATGTCTTTTTCTTGTTGAGAAATGGCTTGTAATCTTCTGTTTGCTTCTTCAATTGTTTTTTGAGTAACTTCCATTTCAATTCTGCGTTTTTCTGCTTCTTTGATTTTTTTTCAAACTCCAGCTTTCATTGCATCTGACATTAAAAGCACAGTTACAATAGCAACATTAAATAAATCGTTAATTGATTTTTCTACATGTTTCTTTTCTTTTGCAGATAAATTTTCTGATTTATATTTTTCTAAAGTTTCAACCTCTTTGAAGTAGTTTGTAGCAAATTCAGTTCCAAATTTTTGAAAAACTAATGCATTTCCTTCGTGTACAAATAAAGCAACATTTTTGAATAAGTTTAATTTTAATTCAACTTCTTCAGCTCCTGCGGCTCTAAATTGACCAATAACATTATTTAATCTGTCATCGTGATATTGATCCACTAATTCTTCAACAACAATTCTTGTAGATTGACCAACCAATTTTAAAATAGGTTTTTTAGTTGCAGTTTCTGAATCTACAAATTTATAGTTCATAGCATTTATGTATTTTTTAATACGTAAAGGTAAAATATACATATCGTATGCAATATACTCTGAGTATCTTCATTTTCTTGCAACTATTTGTGAAATTATATTGTAAACCATTTCTAAAATAGTTAAGTTTAATGTTCTTTCATTTAATTTAAATTCTAATTTGTTCAATCTTAATAACTGGTAGTACTCAAAACCATAGTATTCAAGAGCTATCATATTAAAGTAAGTTTGAACAGTTGAGTTGTTCATAATTGCAGAATATGAAAATTGAATATCTGGAACTAAGGCATCAATTATGTTTTCAAATTGAGGTCTAAAGTCCAATATAGATTGAAATTGTTTTTTTTCAGCCATAATATCTCCTCCAAAATCATATAGATATTTTATCATATATTTTTTTGAATAAATATGATAAGTGTATAATATTAGTGGTTTTTAGGAGAAATTATGAAAATAAAATTGATATGTTTTAACAAAGTTAATAAGGAATATAAAGAAGTCTATAGTTCTTATATTAATAAACTAAAAAATCATTGTGATTTAGAAATAATTGAAATAAATGAGTTTGATCATGGTGATATTAAATCAAATATGACAAAAAATGAACAAAATATAGATCTAAAACTAAACGATTTAAAAGATTATGAAGTCTTTTTGTTAGATATAAACTCAAAACAATATACTTCAGAAATGATAGCAAATACACTAGTTGAAAATAAAAATTATAAGGGTGGAAAAGCTTGTTTTATAATTGGACCAAGTGATGGTTTTAGTCAAGATTTTAGAAAATTACATCCAAATAAAATAAGTTTTGGTTTAATTACACTACCTTATAACTTAGTTAGAATAGTGCTGTTAGAACAAATTTACAGAGGTTTCAAAATTTCAAAGAACCAAAAGTACCATAAATAAAGAACCATAACAATTTACAAAAAAATAGACTTTTTTAAAATTAAACTATAAAATGATACTATCGCTAAGGAGGTAATCCTATGTTTGACGACAAATCAACTTTTAATTGATTTCCAGGTCACATGAACAAAAGTATTAAAGAAATTGAAGAAAAGGTTTCAATAGTAGATTTGGTTATTGAGATAGTAGATGCAAGAGCACCTTTCTCTACTCAAAACCCTTTACTTAGAAAGATACTTAACAAAAGACCGAGATTAATTATCATGACTAAGTTTGACTTATCTGATAAGGAAATCACTAACCAATGAACTGAATATTTTAAATCAGCAGGACACAGAACTTTCATTGTAAAAGATAAGCAAACAGACATATACAACGATGTTTTAAAATTAATCAATGAAATGACAAGAGAAAGTCAGTTAAAACAAAAAAGCAGAGGTATAGAAAATCCACAATTAAACGTTTTGGTTGTTGGAATACCAAATGTAGGTAAATCAACAGTTATTTCTAAGTTGTCAAAAGGTAAAACTTTAAAAATTGGAAATAAACCCGGCGTTACTAGAGGGATGCAAAGAATTGTTATGACAAATAACATAACACTTATCGACACTCCTGGAATACTTCCTGCAAGATTTGAAAATGAAACAGTTGCATGTAATTGTGCTGCAACAAACTCAATAAGATTAGATGTTATTCCAAAAGAAAGGATGGCAACTAAATTAATGAGATACATTTACAATTCATACCCATCATTAATTGAAAATACATATAAAATTAACAAGAATGTTTTGAGACCAATAAACTATGATGATACATTTACAATTTTTGAAGAAATAGCCAAAAGAAATAAATTTACTATTCTAGATGAAATTGCAGATGTTGAAAGAGCTATTGAATTATTTGTTCATGATGTTATAAACAATAATTTGGGAAGAATTTCGTTTGAAAAACCAATTGAAATTAAAGAAATCTCAAAACAAGCAATTGAAGAAGATGATCTAGATTCAACAGTAGTAAGTGACTTGACAGTAGAATGATAGAGAATCAAAGATATTTATTTGATCAAAAGATCAGAATAGAAAATGATGTTATTTTAATTTCAGGAAGTGATGAGGTAGGAAGAGGTGCTATGGCAGGGCCAATAGTGGTTGCTTCAGCTATCTTAAAACCAGAATACAATAATCCTAAAATTAAAGACTCTAAGTTATTAAATGAAAAACAAAGAGAAGAATTATATGAGGAAATAAAAGCAAACTGTGTAGCTTACAGTATTTGCGAATATGATTCAAAGTTTGTAGATGATAATAATCCAAAAAAAACTAGTCAAATTGGAATGATTGAATCTATTAAAAAACTAAAAATAAAGCCAGATATTTGTTTAATTGATGGTGAAAATATTGAATTAGAAGATTATAAGTGTTTACAAGTTATTAAGGGAGATAATTTAAGCATTACTATAGGAGCTGCAAGCATACTTGCAAAAGTTTATAGAGATAGAATCATGAATAATTATCATCTTGAATATCCACAATATAACTTTATAAATCATAAAGGCTATTGTACTAAAGATCACCAAGAAAGAGTAAAACAGTTTGGTGTATTAGATATTCATAGACTTTCTTATAAACCTATTAAATTTCTAAAGGAGAAACAAAATGAACTTTAACAGAAACAATGAAGTGTATCAAGAATGAATTAATTCAAATCATTTGGATGAAACATTAAAAGAAGAATTATTAAATGCAAGTGATGAAGAATTAAATGCAGCCTTCAATATTCAATTAGAATTTGGGACAGCTGGAATAAGGGGGATACTTGGTGCTGGTCCAGGAAGGTTTAACTTATATACAATTAAAAAAGTGACAATGAGTTATGCAAAACTTTTAATATCAAAATATGGGGATGAATTAAATAGAGGAGTTGTTATTGGGCATGATAACAGAAAATACTCAAAAGAATTCTCACAACTAGCAGCTGAAATTTTAACAAGCTTTGGAATTAAGGCTTATCTATTTGAAGATAACATAATGAAACCAACTCCAGTAGTTTCTTATGCTACAAAAGACTTAAATGCAATTGGTGGAATTGTTATTACAGCAAGTCATAATCCAGCTATTTATAATGGTTACAAAATTTATGATGAGTTCGGATGTCAATTAATTGATGAAGATACAAAAGTTATTGCAGAATATATGGAAGAAATTCAAGATATTTTAAGTTGAAATTATAAAACCGATGAATCAATTCTTGAAGTTGTTCCTCAAAAAGTTTTAGATAACTATAAAGAAATGATTTCAAATTTACAATTTTACAAAAACAAATCAAGAGATGGTTTTAAAATGATTTACTCTGCTGTTAATGGAACAGGAACAGAATTTACACCACCTTTATTAAGAAGTTTTGGTTATGATGTTATTGAAGTTGAAGAACATGCTTTTGAAGATTCTACTTTCAAAAATGTAGGCAATCCAAATCCAGAATTTGAGCCAGCATGAAAAATACCATTTGAATATGGAGAAAAAAATCCTGATGCATCAATTATGATAATTCAAGATCCAGATGCAGACAGAATTGGTTGTGCAATTAATCACAATGGTGAATGAATTAGAATTGATGGAAATCAAACTGGTCCTTTATTAATTGAATGAAAATTAAGTCAAATGAAAGAACATAATTTAACACCAGAAAATCCTGCAATGTATTCAAGTTTTGTTACAAGTGACCTGGGAGACAGAATTGCAAACGAAACTTATGGAGTTAAAGTTATTAAAACTTTAACTGGTTTCAAATGAATGGGTTCTGAGATATTAAAAGAACCTGAAAGAAACTTAAACTTTGTATTTGCTTATGAAGAAAGTTACGGTTATGTACTTGATTCTTCAACAAGAGATAAAGATGGAATACAAGCAACGACAATGTTAGTTGAAGCTGCTTGATATTACAAACAACAAGGTAAAACTCTAATTGATGTTTTAAATGATTTGTATGAAAAGTATGGTCATTATTATACATATACAGAAAATTTAAACTTTAAACCTGAAGAAATTAAGTCTAAAGTTGAGCCAATAATGAAAAAACTTAGAGAAGAAGAGTTTACTACTTTAGGTGGATTAGAATTAAGTTATGCAGAAGATTATATTGATGGTTTATTCAATATGCCGGGACAAAATTTAATGAAATTCTACTTTAATGATGGAAGTTGATTTGCAGTTAGACCTTCTGGTACTGAACCTAAAATTAAAATCTACTTTATATGTGTTGATAAAGATGAAAAATCTGCAAAAATTAAATGTGATGCAGTATTTGAAGATTTAAAAGATTTCTTGGAAATTTAATATTTAAAATAATGCTTATGCATTATTTTTTTATTTAAATAATAAAAAAGACTTTTACTACAATATAATTATATTGGTATTATATTTTTTGCAAAAAAAAATGAGGAGATAAAATGAAAACTTTAATCATTGGAGGTAGTGCGACAGGAATGGGAGTTGCTGCCAAACTAAAAAGAAATGATCCAAGTATCGAAATCGCAGTCATACAAGACAAGGATTATGTATCTCTTGGGGCCTGTGGTCTTCCATACTTTGTGGCAAATAATTTTGAAAACAAGAATAACTTAATTGCAAGAACAAAAGAAGAATTTGAAAAAAACGATATTAAAATTATTTCAAACTCAAAAGTAGATTCTATTGATTTTGAAAATAAAAAAGCATTCCATAACGGAAAAGCTGAATCATATGACAAATTGGTCATAGCAGTAGGTGCAAAGCCTATAGTACCAAATATTAAAGGTGTTGATGGAGAAAATGTATTTACTCTCACTACACTTGAAGATGGAGTAATGTTAAAAGAAAAAATGAACAATGATAAAGACATTAAAAAAGTTGCTATCATTGGAGCTGGTTTCATTGGTTTAGAAATGACCGAAACTTTAAAAGATTTGAATAAAGAAGTTTATTTAATGGAAATGGAATCAAAAGTTATGAAAAAGGCTTTTGATGAGGAAATTTCAAATTTAATTGAAGAAAAATTAAAAGAGAAAAATATTAAATACTTTTTTGGTGAACAAGTTATTGAAATAAAACTATTAAACAATAAAGTTGGTTCTATTTTATTAAAAAGTGGAAATGAAATTGAAGTTGATGCTGTTTTATTATCTGTAGGCTTTCAACCAAATACATCTTTCTTAAAAGGAAGTGGTTTGGAAATGAATGAAAGAGGAGCAATAATTGTTGATCAAAAAGGTGAAACAAATATTGAAGGAGTTTACTCTGCAGGTGATTGCGCAATTTCAAAAAATTATATAAACAATGAAGATATTTACTCGCCTCTAGCAACAGTTGCAAGTAAATTTTCTAAAGTTATTGCAGATAATATTGCTGGTAAAGAAAATATTTATGTAGGTTCAATTCAAAGTGCAATACTTAGAATGTTTGATCTTGAGATAGCCAGAACTGGATTAACAGAACAAATGGCAATTTCAAATAACATAAAAGTTAAGTCGGTTTTCATAAAAGATAAAGATCACACTAACTACACACCAAATCAAAAAGACTTATATCTTAAATTAATAATGAATGATGATACAAAAGAAATCATCGGAGCACAAATGGCTGGAAGCAACAATTCTATATTAAGAATTTATGCTTTGGCTGCACTAATTTGACAAAAAGCTAAAGTAGATTACGCATTAGAACAAATTGATTTACCTTATGCACCACCTTTTTCGAGAAGTGTGGATATAATACATATAGCTTTATCAAAATTAAATAAATAATAAAGGAGAAATAAAATGACAATCTTAGCAGAAGATACAGGTCATAATTTGCTTAGAGATTTTCTAGCAATTAGTACATGACAATCACTTGTAGCAATTACAATATTTATATCTTTACAAGTTGGTTTATGATTCTTTCTAAAGAAATATAAATTTGCTTTTATGTATAGAGTTATTTTGGGAATGGCAATAGGTTTAATATTTGGTATTGTATTACAATCAATTATTGGCTTTCCTGGATCAGATGGTTTTGAAGAAATATCAAAACCAACAAATAAATTATATTGAATTTATGAATTAAATATATGAGCTTCATTCTTTAAAAATATTTTTATTAATGGAGTTTATTTATTGACTGTACCAATCGTATTTATTGCGATATTTAAAATTACTTCAAAACCAGGAGAAACTGGTTTGGGAAGAATTACAGTAAAAGGAATAGCATTATTGTTATTTAATGTTGCTGTTATGTTCACAATAACCTTTTTTATAGGTTTGTTATTAAAGGTAGGAGAAGGTTTTGATTTATCATCAGAAAGTTCTGTTCCGAATAGGGATAATGTCCCATTGCCCCAAATTATTTGAGGATATATTCCTAATAATATTATTGGGGCTATGGCTACTAATTCAATCATACCTGTAATGGTTGTTGGAGCTTTGGCCGGAGGAAGTGTGAAAATTCTTTCAAAGAAAAAACAAGTTGAAATGGAAGCAATTAGAAAAGCTATGAATACAGGCTGAGATATTATGATGTCAATTTTAATGACATTTATGAAAATTATGCCATTAGCTGTTATGTCTATGATAACTGTTTCTATAACTTCAAGACCAATTGGGGCTCTTGCTACAATTGGTAAAGTTATTGGAGTAGGTTACTTGGGAGTTATTATTGCGTTGGGGATACTGACTTTAGAAATTTTCTTAAGTGGTGTAAAAGTTGGTGCTTGATGAAAAAAAGCTTGAAGACCTTTAATACAAGGATTTTCAACTCAGTCTTCAAATGCATCACTGCCTGTTGCTATGGAAACATTAACTGAAGATATGAAAGTTAATGGAAAAGCGTCAAATACAATTCAACCAATTTCTACAACAATGGGATTGATTGCTTGTGCTGGTGTTCAATCAGGGTTAGCAACAAGTATTTTATGAACTGGAACAACAACTGGTAGTGCTGTTCATGATATGGGATTATTCACATTCTTTATTATGGCATTATTTGTAACTGTTATTGCTTCTTTGGGAATAGCGGGAGTTCCGGGAACTGCTACAGTTGTTACTGTTGGTGTTCTTGGGGGAATGGGGTTTGGTGGATATGCAGGAAGTGTCCTTGCTGTTATTGCACCACTAGACGGACTATTTGATATGGGAAGAACTGGAGCTAATGTCACTGGTGGTGTTGCTGTTGCAACTATTGTCGGTAAATCTGAAGGACTCATTGAGGAAGGTTCTGATCTATTGGGTGAAAAAGGAATAAAATTACAAAAACAAATTCTTGAAAAACACAAATATAGAGATGATTATATAAACTCTATTAACTCTTTAAAAATTTCTGCTTCAAAGGAATTAAAAAATAAGGAATTAACTGTTGACGATAAAAAAGTCATTACAAACAAATTAAAAGAGAATTTATTAAAAGAAAAATTAAACTTCAAAGAAAAGAATAAGTTTTTAAAAGATAAGAAATAATTACTAAAAGTAATTATTTTTTTATATTTATAACGATATTAATACTTGGAGGAATATAAAAATGAATAATGTAACAATAATCGGACAAATTGAGGGTAATCCTCAATTGGTATTTAACTCAAAAGATGGAGAAAAAAAATTATATAAATTTACTTTAAGAGTTCCAAGGAATTATAAAACAAAATCAGGAGAACTAATTGATGATTTTATTAATGTTAAAGTTTGATCGAACATTCTTGGCGATGAATATGAGTACTTTGATCAATCATATGTTGGTATTGAAGGAAGACTATTTTCTTTTGGAAACAGCGAAAAAAATAATTATGGTAATGAATTAGTTGCAAATAAAATAATTCATATTAATTAATGGAGAATGTCTTATTATATTTTTCAATAAAATATAATGGTGATTGAGATAAAATTTATCATGCTTTAGACACTAAGGAAAAAATAACACACAAAGACTTAGATGAAATATCTTCTAGAATTGAATGTAATTTTATTACAATTTTAAGCCCTTTATATCCAACGTACCTAAAAAACACACACAAGCCACCATTTGTAATTTATTATGAAGGTGACATTACTTTACTTTCTAAGTATCATAAAACAATAGCTCTTGTTGGTGGAGGAGATGTTGATGATTATGGAGTTAAAAATATTGAAAAACTAATGGAAGAACTTAATGCTGAAAATTCTGTATTTTCAACAATTGAAAGTACAGGTGTTAACAGTGAAGTTTTAGATTATGCATTTAAAAATGAATATAAAGTAATACAAGTTTTAGAAGAAAGTATGAAAGATTATCTTAAAAAAACCATAGATTTAAAGGAAAGAAAGAATTTTTTAGCAATTAGTGAATTTTATGAAAATGAAAAGAATATAAACACTCAATCAACAGATTATTCAAATAGAATGATTTGTGGAATATCAAAAGGTGTAGTTTTTATACAATTTAAAATTAATGAGCCTATAAATAAGTTATTTTCATTTGCAATTAATGAGGGTAAAGAAATTTTTGCTGTCCCTGATAGAAATTTTTCAAAGAACGGTACTAATAAACTTATTAAAAATGGGGCTAAACTAGTTGAAAATGCAAAAGATATATTAAATGAAATTTAATAGTGATATAATGATTTTGTGGTAGAGATATCACACTTGTAAGGCTTAGGCCAAAAAACTAAGTATAAATTAAACTAATCATTTTATTCCCGACACACAAATGATAAGAGTAATTTTAATTTGAGAGAGATTTTATCTCTCTTTTTTCATTTTTGGAGTATAATTTTTAAGATATTTATTAGAAAATGGTGAATAAAATGGCTGAAAAAACAACTTTGGAATCTACTCAAGAAGTAAATATCCAAAACCAAAACAAAAATATCAAACCTGAATTTAAGACAAAGAGAAGTGGAAGATCTTTCTTTGCTATAATTATGCATTATTTAAAGAGACACCCAATGCTTGGTGTTTTCTTGGTGTTATTAACTTTAGCTTCTTCTGTAACAAGTGTTTTAAGTCCAAAAATTATTGAAAATATTATGAGTATTTTAACTGCTCCAACAAGAATATCTGCAGCTGGAATAACTGATTTAAGTGAAGAAACAATTAATCGTTTCTTACATTCACTTACAAGTGGTCCTAAAATAACTGCATTTGGTAGTGGTCAAAATGTGATGGATTACATTTTTACAACAGGCTTATTCGGATTTAATTTAAAATGACAAGATTGAATCTATGTTCAATTAGGCTTATTCGGTTCATTAGCGATATTTACTTTCGCTTCTAACTACATTGCTGGAATCATGGGTAAAAATATTGAAATTGAATTAAGAAATAAAACTCTTGAAAGATTAGTAAAACAAGATATGAGTTACTATTCAGATAAAAAAATTGGAGAAATTTTAACAAAAATAGTCTCTGATACTCAAATAATTGGAGATCAAGCGCAACAAGTTCCAGTTACAATGATGAGTGCTGCATTTACATTCTTTGGTGCATTAATAATGATGTTTACAATTAACACTTATTTAACTGTTGTTGTTATCATTACAATGACAATAATTGTTACATCAATATTCTCTACATTTGGAATTGTTAAAAAAGCGGCCTTAAAAACTAGAGATTCAATAACAGATATAAACGGTGATGTAACTGATAGAATTGCTACAGTTAGATTAATTAAAGCATCTGGTACTGAGAACTATGAAACTTAAAGATTTAAAGAAATTCATAAAGATTACTTTAAAAAATCAAGTAGTTTAATTAAATTACAATCAACAGTAATTACTGTATTGGTTGCAGGGGTAAGTTCAATCCAAATGATCATTGTTATTGCTGCTGCAATTAAATGACATAATGATCCAGGAACTTTATCTGTTGTACTAACTGCGTTTATTTCATCTGTTGGAACAATGGTTGGTCCAATTATGCAAGTTGCTAGATTACAAGCTGGATTAATACAAGCTTCAACATCAGCAGTTAGAATTAACGAAATTCTTGGAGCAAAATCAAGAATTAACCCACACTACAACCCTGAAGAAGGAATTCACATTGAAAATATTGACAAAGATATTATATTTAAAAAAGTTGAATTCAGATACCCAGAAAAACCTGAAAAAGTTATTATTCCAGAATTTGATTTCACATTTGAACACGGTAAATCATATGCATTTGTTGGTGAAACTGGAGCTGGTAAATCAACTATTGCTAAATTATTATTGAGATTTTATGATCCATACAAAGGTCAAGTTTTAATAAATGGTAAAGAAGATTTAAAAGATGTAAACTTAGCAAGTTACTTAGATAAAGTGGGATATGTTGAACAAGAACCTCAAATTTTATTCGGAGATGTATTAGACAATATTAAATATGGTAGATTTGATGCTACTGATGAAGAAGCTATTGAAGCTGCTAAACTAGCTGAATTACATGATTTAGTTATGACTTGACCAGAAGGTTATAAAACTGTTCTTGGTGAACGTGGATTTATGTTATCTGGTGGTCAAAAACAAAGACTTGTTATTGCAAGAATGTTCTTAAAAGATCCACAATTATTAATTTTAGATGAAGCAACAAGTGCTTTAGATAATATTGTTGAAAAAGAAATTCAAGCAAAACTTGATAGTTTAATGAAGGGTAGAACAACAGTTACTATCGCTCATAGACTAAGTACAATTAAAAACGTTGACCAAATCATAGTTTTAGCTCCTGAAAAAGGAATTGCACAAGTTGGTACTTTCAATGAATTAAAAAATAAAGAAGGTCACTTCAAAAAACTATATGATGCTGGATTAATGGCATAAAAATAAAATCCTCTACTCATTAAAGTAGAGGATTTTTTATGTGAAAATTCTTTTAATTTTTTTTTTTTTTTTATTTGTATTTTTATTCTATAATATCAATTATGGTGCTTATTTATTGTAAAAATAGAAAGTTAATAAATATGAATAAAGAAAATACTATGAGTAATTTTTCAAAAATTGATGGTGAAAAACCATTAATTAAAATTGAAAATATTTCAAAAATATATAAAAACAAAAAAGCTTTAGATGATGTCAATTTAATAATCAATCCAGGAGATAGAATTGGTGTTATAGGACCCAATGGTGGGGGAAAGTCAACTTTAAGTGAAATTATTGGGGGAATTAGAAAACCAACTTTTGGTAAAGTTACAAGACAAGAAAACATGACCATAGGATTGCAATTTCAAGAATCAAAATATCCAATAGGTATTAGTGTTTTAGATATGGTTAAATATTATCTTGAAACTTTTAATATCCCAATGACAGAAAGAGAACTTACTGAAATACTAAGAAAATTTCAAATAGATAACTTTAAAAATAAATTTTTAGAGGGGTTAAGTGGTGGTCAACAGCAAAGAGTAAATATTCTTTTAAGTTTGATACACAATCCAGACTTAGTAATATTTGATGAAATATCAACAGGACTTGATATAGAAGTTAGAAGTGAAATTTTTGATACAATAAAGGAAAATGTTGTAAATAAAAACAAAGCAATGATTTTAGTTACACACATGATGAGTGAAATAGAAGAACTTTGTGACAAATACATTTATATTCACAACGGTAAAATAAGAGAACAAGGTTTGGTTAAAGATTTAGTTAAACAATATGGATCTGTTCATAACTTCACTTGAAAAAAATTTAAAGAAGAAAAGTCGGCAGATCTTAAAAAAGAAAATCTGCAAGCAGACAAGGAAAATAAAAATAAATTAGATAAAATAATTAACAGTGAAAAAAATAAAGGTAAAAACATACCCTTAATAAAACTTTTATTAAAATACTATTATAAAGGGTTTGCTGTTCCTTTTTTCTTATTTTTCTTCCCATTAATTCTTCTTTTCTTGGAAGGTTTTGTATTTAAAAATATGCCTGATGCCTCAGGGAAACCGGGAGGGCTATTACATAATCTAATCGGTTCTTTGGCGATTATGCAAATTATTGCTGTTGGAATATTTATCATACCTCAAACGATTTTAGAGTTCAAAAATAGTGTTCTTATGAAAAGAATTGGTGCAACAAATATTAAACCTATATTCTTTGTTTTAACAGTTGTTGCAATGGGTATATTCTTTATGATAATTGGATTTTTTTGAACATTGCTTTGAGCAGGAATAATGTTTGGTGGAGACCTAGGTTGATCAAATGTAGCTTTACCAAAACAATTCGGACCATCAGTACCATTTTTGGTGTTAACTTTAGTTCAATCAGTTTCGATGGGAATGATGTTGGCAAGCGTCTTTAGATCAACAACAGCATATATTGCTGTTTCAAATGTTCTTTATATGCCAATAGCTTTTTTGGGTGGTTCATTCCTGCCTATAGATTTAATAATGGATAGTCCGGTTTTAAGATATGCAACATACATTAATTTATTTAAATACTGTATGGAACCATTCTCAAACGCATGGGGAGGGACATTTAGTTTTAATTTAACTACAGGAATTTATTTAGGATTATCATTGTCAATGATTGCTGCATTTACAACAACATCAGCAATGAAACTTAGATGAGAATCATAAAATCTTTATTAATGCACAATTTTATTGTGCCTTTTTTATAATCTTTTTTGTTATAATTAAGCAATGGAAAAACTAGTTAACATAATTGGGGCAGGTTTATCAGGGTGTGAAGCTGCTTATCAATTATCAAAAAGAAGTATTAAAGTTAAATTATATGAGAAAAAAACAATTGAAAGGAATCCTGTTCAAAAATTAGATTACTTTGCTGAATTAGTGTGTTCAAACACTTTAAGGTCAACCGATCTAAAAAACGCAGTTGGTACTTTAAAAGAAGAAATGAGGATGTTTGACTCATTAATAATAAAAGCAGCTGAATTTGCACAAATTCCAGCAGGTGGTAGTCTTGCTGTTGACAGAGATGTATTTTCAAAATATATAACAGATGCAATGAATAATGACCCAAACATTGAAGTTATTGAAAAAGAGTTTGAAAAAATTAATGAAAATGAAATAACGCTTATTGCTTCTGGTCCATTAACAAGCGAAAAACTGCAAACAGAAATAGCGAAGGTTATAGGAGAAGATTATTTTTATTTTTTCGATGCAGTTGCTCCGATAATAACAAAGGATTCAATAAATATGGATGTTGCTTTTAGAAAAAATAGATATGAAAAAGGCGAAACACAAGATTACATTAACTGCCCAATGAATAGAGAACAATATGAATTGTTTTATAACGAACTTGTTAAAGCTGAATTGGCTCCAGTTCATTTAGAATCTGAAAAAAACCTTAAATATTTTGAAGGGTGTATGCCAGTTGAAGTGATGGCAAAAAGAGGGTTTGATACTTTAACTTACGGACCTTTAAAACCTGCTGGACTTAGAAATCTTGATGGAACAAATAATTTTGCTGTTGTTCAATTAAGACAAGATAACGCAGCAGATGACCTATATAATTTTGTTGGTTTTCAAACAAATTTAACATGACCAGAACAAAAAAGGGTGTTTAGATTAATACCGGGTCTTGAAAAAGCTAATTTTGTTAGATATGGTGTAATGCACCAAAATAACTTTATTAATTCACCTACAGTTTTAAATGAATTTAATCAACTTAAATCTAATAAAAATATATTTTTTGCAGGTCAGATAACTGGTGTTGAGGGTTATGTTGAATCAACTTCTTCAGGCATCATAGCTGCAATAAATATTTCAAGGATGTTTGAACAAAAAGAAATGAAAAAATTTCCTAAAGACACTGTAATGGGTGGGCTTCAAAACTACATTATTTCAACGGATTCAAAAAACTTTCAACCAATGAAGGCTAATTGAAGTATTGTTGAAAATTTAGAAATTAAGTCTAAAATTAAAAAAGAAGAAAAAAAAGAACTTTACTCTAGTAGGGCGTTAAACTCTATGAAAGAATTCATTAAAACATTATAAAAAATGAAAGGTATATATGAGAGAAATAGATAAACAAAGTATATTTTGATTTGGATTACATAATTTAGCTCAAGAAAATGCTCAGTTAAAATACTATATAACAACTCAAAAAGAACTTATTTATAATTTGTATCCTGTAGTTTATTTGGGTGTTGTTCAATATTCTTTATACAGAGGAATAGTTTTAGATGAAATTCCTCTTGAAGAAAGCAATACTTATACTGAATATATCTTGCAAAGATATGAAGAAATATACAAAATAAGATATAGATTTGTAAAAGATAAGCCTAAAAAAGCAAATTTAAAAGATGAAGAAACATATGAATTGTGTGAAGAAATTATTTCGAATTTACTCTTACCTTATATTAATGAATACTGTTTCAGAACCTATGATATGTGAAAAAACTTAGCACAAGCATATATTAGGGAAAGTGCAATTAATTATGAATATGATATAAACCATGAATCAGATGATGGAAAAATCAAAACATCAATGCTATATCCTTTTTACTTTACTTTGAGTTTAATTGTTGTTCAAGAAAGACAGGGTTTATATCAAAGAATTGAAAAGTGTTATCAAAAAGATGTTCTATTGAGAAAATTTAATTCTGGAAGAGAATGAAGAGAAAAGGAATTAGATTATTTAAACGAAACTTATGAATTAATAAAGAATGACGAAGAATGACTATTATTTTTAAGTAATTTTTCATCATCTAAATGAGATAACTTTGATTTAAAAGAAAGATTTAAAGCACTATTCCAATTAACAAAACTTACAACTATTTTAATGAAAGATGAAATAAGTGCGGTTACAATGCTTGATGATGGTGAGGAATTATTTGATCAAGTAAAAAACTACTTACCTTTATTTATTTGTGATGACAAAATATTTAATGACAAAAAAGAATTAAAGAGAGACTATAAAAAATCAAATATAAAAATACTTTCTCCTTTTGCAAATCAAAATATAAATATAGAAGTTTTGGGACCCTATATTCAATCTAAAGGAGAAAGATTTACTGATTATAAAAAAGAAACTTTGATTGGAACATCAGAAATTATATACACAGTTCTTGCAAAATTAAGGTTGATATTATTGATTCATGAATATTTACCGAATTTAATTGATTCAAGAATTGCTCCAAAGAAAAAATTATTTGTAGAAGTATTAAATCTTTTTCAAGAAGTTAAAGAGTGTAAATTCAAAAGAAATCTTGATGTTGAGAACTTACTTGAAGCAGACTTTTTGATCTCGGAAGACGATATAAACGAAATATTAGAATCAGAGTATACAAATATAAAAGATTTCTATAATAAAAACTGTTTCTATAAAATTGGAAAAATAATGAGTTTAATGCTTGGAGTAGAAAACACAACTGCTTCAAGAATGGAATATGATTTATTTGAATTATTTAGAAATATAATAATTTTAATGGGTCCTCATCCATTGGATCATACTGTTCAAACATCTGAAACAATAGAAAAACTATACAATAGTTTTAAACTAATGTGTGAAGATTATGAAAAACTTCTTCAAAGAGATTTGGAAGAATCCAAAAAATATATATCTAATATTGAATTGCCATTAAAGTTATTAAGATGAAAAAAAGACTAAATTTAATAGTAATATAGCAAAAAATTTGCTATTATTATTTTGTCTTATTTTGCCCACGTAGCTCAGTAGGATAGAGCATGCGCCTTCTAAGCGTAGGGTCAGAAGTTCGAATCTTCTCGTGGGCGCCATTAAGAAATTAGGTACTAGTTTGCAAACTAGTATTTTTTTTTATTCTTTTTTACAATATGGTTGTAAAATGAATAGGAGGTAAAAAATATGAAATTTCTATACAAACAAAAAATATCAGAAAATGAAGGACATGATAATCTTGGTAGAGCATATCTTAGTTATTTCTCAGATCCAATAAATGACCCATTTGAAATTATAAAAGAAGGTAATTTACAATTATTTAAATTTAAAAAGCATGAAAATTCAATTGTTACAATTAATTGAGATTATAGTACTGAAGATATTGATAAATTTAATCAATATTCACCTAAATTTTTGGTTAACTTAACAAATAAAAAATATGATAATCAAGAATTAAAGGGTATGAAATTTAAAGGTGGATACACATTTATGAGATTAAATCTTAAAGGTTTAACCAAATTTGATGCTTTGGAATTAGAGGGTGCAACATTTGAAAAAATGACCAACTCAGTTGAATTGGATACCTTTGTAGATATTGTTGGAACGGTTTTCACTTCTGACGTAACAAGTTCTAAAAAATTTTATGGAATATTTGATGAATACAAAGACTTAAGTGAATTATTTTTAATTAAATATAATAAAGATATTGTTGGTACTGGCCATTTAATTCATTTTGATAAAAACAGCTCAATTGTTGATGACATTGCAATTAGTGAAAAAGCTAGAGGCAAGGGTTTAGCAACATTTTTAATGAAATCACTTATAAATTGATCAATTGACAACGGAAAAGAAGAATTATGCTTATTTGGTAGTGATGAGGCATTCAATATATATAAAAAATTAGGGTTTAAGGAAGAAGATTTTTGACTTGAACAGTTTGAACTGATTTATTAATAATTAAAGAAAAGAGAAAAATAAATGAAAAAATTTAGTATTCAATTAGTTTTTATCAGTGTATTATTTTTTGCTTATTACTTTTATAGTGCTTGAGTGGGCAGTTTTAAAGATGGTGAATTAATGTTTGAATTATTTGATCCTTTTAAATTAATTTTATTGGGTATGATTTTCACTATAATTTATGCAGCTATAAAAAACTTATTATTTTCTAGGTTTGTAAATTTAAAACAATACAGAAAAACACTTAGGGACAATATATTGTTTGAATTTGAAAATACAATAATTTATGTGAAAAACTTAAGAAAGGTAGTGGAAAAGAATGATTATGTTGGAGTTAAAAAAGCTTTAAAAGATTTTAAAACAATAGCTTATAGACCTAATTATCTTTCTGACTTCATGGAAGTTTTGGCAAATGAAATATTAAAACAAAAAGATTTGTCTATTTATATCAATTCTGTTGAAGTTATTTTGAATAATATTGAAAAGAACTTTTCTCTAGAAAGTGAAAGAGTTTTAAAAAATCAAAAAGGTATGGCAGAAATCAGAATGACAGAAGCATACTTTACAAATACGAGTTGAGACTCAATTAAATATAATTTGGCTTTAAATAATCTGGATAATAGCAAATCTAGTAGATGAAAAATATCAAGTTTATATATTGCTAAATTTAAAAACTCTTTATTTATGTCATTCTTAATAACATCAACTATATTTATATTTGTTGGATTAGGAATGTATTTAAATAAAACAGCATTTAATAATTACGCACTTGTGGCTTATTTGGCAAGTCTACTAATAATATCTATGATTCATTACAATATAACAATATTTATATCTTCTAAAAAAATGAATATTAAGATTTACTGAAGCCATCTAATGGTTTACTATGTTGTTATATCTTTAATATTTGCAAATATAATACTGAACATAATATTTTTCCCTAGTGTTGGCAATATTGAAGTTTTAAATGAGGTAGCTTGATACAATTCTGAATTGTTGAACTTTTTAAAAAACATATTATATATAGTTTTTTCTACAATGTTGCTAACATATGTTTTTGGAGGACTTTTAGAATTGTTAGAAAATAACAAATTTAATTTCAAAAACTCTATTGAAGCTTTTATAATTCCTTTAAGTATATTTATATTAACTTTAGCTATAAATATAGTTTCAATACATACTCTGGGAGATACTTTATATTTTATAAATTTTGCAATATTAACAGTTTTTTGAACTTTTATTGGTATTTGAAATAAATTTTTTGCAAAATAGTAAAATGTTTTTATTGAAGTAAAATTATATTTATTCTAAAATCATTTATTTTTATACATTTATAATCTTTAATATTAAAAGGGTTATGAAAAGAAGTATACATACAAAAATATGCTATAAATGTAAGTTAAAAATTGAAGAAAGGGATAAATATAAGCACTTTGAAGATCATGATATATTCTTGAATAAAGTAATATTTTATGCACACAATGAATGTTTAAAATAAGTTTGTTAAGTAATTTAACTTGACAAACTTATTTTTTAGTTTAATATTAATAATGTTCTTAAATAGAAAATAAGGAGGAAACATGGTTAAATTAAGATTAAAAAGAGCTGGTAAAAAAAGAGCTGCTTTCTACAGAATTGTTGCTTCAGATGCACGTGTTAAACGTGATGGAGAGTACATTGAATTAATTGGAACATACAATCCAATCAATGGAGAAGTTAACGTTAAAAAAGAAGTTGCTTTAAAATGATTACAACAAGGAGCTCAACCTACTGATACAGTTAGAAATATTCTTTCAAAAGAAGGTGTTATGACTGATTTGCACAACGTTAAATTAGAAAACAAAAAAAACCAACCTAAGAAAGAAAAAGCTGCTAAAAAACCTGCAGCAAAAAAAACAACAACAGCTGCCAAAAAACCTGCAGCTGCCAAAAAACCTGCTGCAGCAAAAGAAGAAGCTCCTGCAGAATAATTATGCAAGAAGCTTTTAAGGCGATTGATTGATTGTTCAAAGATATTGTCCCTAAAGATATAAAATATGTTTTTAAGGAAAAATATGAAACAGATCAATCATATGAATTTATACTTGTTATTGAAGAAAAAGACTTACTTTTTTTTAAAAACAAAAAAAGTGAAAACTTAATTAAGTCAATAATTGATATTGCAAATTCGAGTAATTCAAATTTTTCTAAAAAAATAGTTATAGATTTAGAGGTATTAGAAACATATGCTTAATAATCTAAAAAAAATAGGAAAAATTGTTGCAACCCATGGTTTAAAAGGAGAACTAAAATTCAAATTAGAGGATAATTTAATTATTTCTGGAGAATTTCAAGGAGAACAATTATTCTTGGAGAATAGTTCAAAAAATCTGGATGTTTTTGAGGTTAAAAAATCTTATTTTTTAAACAAAAAACATGTGATAGCTTTAGAAGAAATAACTAATATTGACAAAGCTCAAAAATTAGTAAATAACATAGTTTATGTTAAAAAAGATTCTGATTTCATTGAAGAAGAATTTAGTTATGTTGGTTTTGAATGTTTTTATAATAACAAATCTTATGGAAAAGTTATTGAAGAAATGTTTAATGGAGCACATGACTTAATAAAACTTAAAGTGGAAAATAAAGAAGTATGAGTTCCTTGTGTTGATTTCTACATTGAAAATGTAGATGAAGAAAATAAGGAAATTACATTAAAGGAATTTGAGGTTTTAATATAATGAAATTTTCAATTATTACCTTATTTCCAAATTTAATAAAATCATACATATCAGAATCTATTATTAAAAGAGCTGTTGATAAAAATAGTATTGAAGTTGAAGTTATAGATTTAAGAAATCACACTACCTTAAAACATAATCAAGTTGATGACTATCAATTTGGTGGCGGAAAAGGTATGGTTTTAATGGCAGAGCCAGTGGTTAATGCGATTGAAAGTTGCAAAACTAAAAACAGTTTAGTTGTCTTAACAAGTCCTCAAGGAAAAACTTGAAACCAAAGTTCGGCAAGAGAATATGCATCATCTAATGAACACATAATATTAATATGTGGTCATTATGAGGGGTTTGATGAAAGAATTTTGGATTATGTCGATTTAGAAATATCGATTGGTGATTATGTTTTAACTGGAGGGGAAATTGCAAGCATAGCAATTCTTGATTCAATAACAAGATTATTGGATGGAGTTATAGCAAAAGATTCTCATTTGAATGATAGTTTTGAAAATAACTTATTAGATCATCCTGTCTACACTAAACCAATAGAGTTTAGGGGCAAAATTGTTCCAGAAGTTCTTACTAGTGGACATCATGCAAATATTGAAAAATATCGCCAAGAAGGCAGATTAAAAAATACTTTTAATAAAAGACCAGATCTTTTAGAAAAAAGTAAATTATCAAACACAGATTTAGAATTTATTGAAAAATTAAAAAAAGTGAAAGGAGATAATTAATTATGAATATGTTAACAAAAAACACAAAAGCTTTAATTGATGAACAATTAAACAATAATCTTCCAAATTTTACATCAGGAGATACTATCAAAGTTAGTGTAAAAATTAAAGAGGGAGAAAAATTCCGTATACAAGCATTCGAAGGTGTGGTTATTAAAACTCAAGGTAGTGGAATATCATACTCAGTTTGTGTAAGAAAAAACTCAAATGGTGTTTTTGTTGAAAGAACTTTCCCAGTTCATTCACCAATTATTGAATCAATTGAAATTATTAAACGTGGACGTGTAAGAAGAGCAAGAATTTACTACATTAGAAAATTATCAGGTAAAGCTGCACGTATTAAAGAAGTTATTAATAACAAAGCAAAAGATGCTTCATCTGTTAAAAAAGCTGTTAAAAAATAATTCAAATAAAATAATGATCTCTCATATGTTGGGAGATTTTTTTATTTTA